>DATELS010000635.1:0-5758 GCA_035276365.1 Thermoanaerobaculia bacterium | reverse complement strand
GCGGGGATCGCGAGCGTGAGCACCATCGCGAAGCCGGCGAAGACGGCGCCGGCGACAAAGTACGGCGGGAAAAACGTGGCGTGCCATCCCGGCAACTGCGCGACCGCGAAGTCGAACGAGACGATCGTGTGCACGGAGAGCACGAGCGGCGTCGACAGCCCCGCCAGAAGCAGGTACGCCGTCTCGTAGCGGTGCCAGTGGATCGCCGATCCGCGCCATCCCATCGAGAGCGCGCCGTAGAGGAGGCGGCCGGCGCGCGACTCGGATCGATCGCGCAGCGTCGCGAGATCGGGAATCAGTCCGACGTACCAGAAGAGCGCGGAGACGGTCGCGTACGTCGAGACCGCGAACACGTCCCACATCAGCGGGCTGCGGAACTGCGGCCACAGTCCCATCGTGTTCGGATACGGGAAGAGCCAGTAGTCGTACCAGGGACGGCCGGTGTGCAGCGCCGGATAGAGTCCCGCGCTCGCAACCGCGAACAGCGTCATCGCCTCGGCGAACCGGTTGATGGACGTCCGCCACTCCTGCCGCAGCAGGAGAAGGATCGCGGAGATCAGCGTGCCGGCGTGGCCGATGCCGATCCACCACACGAAGTTGATGATGTCCATGCCCCATCCGACCGGATGGTTGATGCCCCACACGCCGACGCCTTTGCCGATGAGCATCGTCATGGCGACGCTGAGCAGGCCGACGCCGCCCAACGCGATGAGGAAGCCGATGAACCAACCGAACGGCGTCTTGCGGCGCAGGACGATCGTGGAGATGTGATCGGTGACGGTCGCGAACGAGTGTCCCGGCTCGATGGTCGGAGTGGGGATGAAGCGCTCGGGGATGCGCGTCTCCTGCGTCACGGGACGCAGTTCGTGGACGGGAGTCTGGTCTTTGGTGGCCATGGGTTACGCCTCCCGCCCCGTGTCCGCATGCGCGGGCTCGATCTCGGGATTCGGATTTCGAATGTTCGCGAGGTACGTCGTGCGCGGACGCGTCTGCAGTTCCGCGAGCAGCGCGTAGTTCGTCGGCTCGCCCTTGAGCTGCGCGACCGCGCTCGACTTGTCGTTCATGTCGCCGAAGACGATGGCCTGCGTCGGGCACGCCTGCTGGCAGGCGGTGACGACTTCGCCGTCGCGCACGCGGCGGCCGTCCTTCTCGGCCTCGATCTTCGCGGCGTTGATGCGCTGCACGCAGTACGTGCACTTCTCCATCACGCCGCGCGTGCGCACGGTGACGTCGGGATTGCGCATCGGCTTGAGCGCGGGCGTGTCGTAGTCGGCGTAGTGGAAGAAGTTGAAGCGCCGCACTTTGTACGGGCAGTTGTTCGAGCAGTAGCGCGTGCCGACGCAACGGTTGTACGTCATGTCGTTGAGGCCGTCCTCGCTGTGCGAGGTCGCTTCGACCGGACACACCGGCTCGCACGGCGCGTTCTCGCACTGCATGCACGGTACGGGCTGGTGGAAGACCTGCGGGTTCTCGACGTCGCCGCGGAAGTAGCGATCGATGCGCAGCCAGTGCAGCTCGCGCTCGCGCAGCACTTCCGCCTTGCCGACGATGGCGATGTTGTTCTCGGCCTGACACGCGGCGACGCAGCCGTTGCAGCCGGTGCACACCGACGTGTCGATGACCATCGCCCACGCGTGCTTCTGGCTGTAGTCGTACGGCTTGTACATCGACGCGTTTTCGTTCTCGGCGACGTCGCTGCCGTGCTCTTCTTCCTGCGCGAAGCGCGGCTCTTTCAGATACTCGGAGAACGTCGCGCTGCGGATGATGCCGCGCTCGCCGACGACTTTCGGATCGATGGACTGATGCTCCTGCGTGCACGCGACCGGATAGATCTTCGGCGCGGCGTCGGAGAGCGAGATGCGCGCGCCCGGTCCGCCGTGCAACGCGTCGGAGAAGCGGAAGGGATACGTATTGAAGCCGACGTCGTTGCCGATGTGGCCCGCTTCCGTGCGTCCGTAACCGAAGTAAATCGTCGCGACGTCTTCGGTGTGCCCGGGCACGACCCAGATCGGAAGGCGCATCTTCACGCCGCGATATTCGACGTCGGCGAAGCGCGTCTTCTTCTCGTTGACGAGCGGATCGCGCTCCTCGGCGCGATAGCCGATCTTCTCCGAGGTCTTCACGCCGACGATGAGGACGTTGTCCCACGTGATCTTCGTCTGCGGCTTCGGGAGCTCCTGCAGCCACGCGTTGTTGGCGAAGCGGCCATCGTAGAGCGTGGGATCGTGACGCAGCTCGATTTCGATTCCTGTTGCTGGTGGCTGGTTGCTGGTTGCTGGTGGTGCTGTTGCCGCGACCGCGATCGCTGGCAGCGCGCTGCCTTTGATCACGCCGTCGTTGAGCCACTGACGCCACGTCTGTTCGGTCGCGCCTTTCGCGAACCAGTAGCTCCGTACCGTTTGGTATGGGCTCTGATCCAGGCCGCCGATCAGGGCGCCGAGGGTTTCGTGCGCGGAGCGGCCGTTGTAGAGCGGCGCGATGAGCGGCTGGATGATCGAGATCGTGCCGTCGTGCGCGCGCGCGTCGCCCCACGTCTCGAGCCAGTGCGCGTCCGGGATGTGCCAGTGGCAGCGGATCGAGGTCTCGTCGTAGTACAGCGAGTGATGTGCGCGGAACGGGACCTTGTCGAGCGCCTTCGCGAACTGGACATCTGCGGGCGCGTCGAAGACGGGGTTGCCGCCGAGGATGATCAGCGCCTTCACGGCGCCGGAGTTCATGTCGCGCACGAGCTCCTGCAGCGACGCGAGCTGATTCACCGGCGCAACTTCGATCGGATCGGTGACGAGCACCGTCGTGCCGATGTTTCCGAGCTGCGTGTTCAGCCAGTGCGCGAGCTGGTGCACGGCGAGCGGCTGCTCGTCGCCGGCGATGACGACGCTCGCGCCGCGATTGGACTGCAGGTCTTTGACGAGCGCCTGCAGCGCGGGAGTCGATCCCTGTCCCGCCGCGATCTGCCGCGCGATGCCTTCGATCTGCGACGGCTTCACGCCGATGCGGTGATCGGCGACCGAGCCGGTGCTCGTCATGCCCGCCTCGATGACGTAGAGGCGGTTCACGTTCTGCGTTTGGTTGTGACGCACGCGGCGGCGCGACATGAAGTCGCGCGCGTAGCGGAGATGTCCCGGACCTTCGCCGAGAAAGTCGGAGCCGAGGGAGACGACGACGTTCGCCTTGGTGAAGTCGTACGACACGTGCACGTCGCGGCCGAACGCGGCGCGCGCGCCCATGCGCACGTTGTCGCGGTTCACCGCCTCCCACTGATGCCACTTCATGCCCGGGTACTGCGCGAGCAGCGTCTGCATCTGCGCGCCGAGCGTGGGAGAGGTGATCGTCTGCGTGAGGATGCGCAGTCCCGCGCCGTTCGTCTTCGCGGCGGTGACGACCGGCTGCAGCGCGCCGAGGAACTCGCCCCACGTCGCGGTGTCGCCGAAGCGGCGCACGACCTGGGAGCGATCGGGATCGTAGAGGCCGAGGATCGCCGCCTGCATGAACGCGTCGCTGGCGCCGAGGCTCGAGGGATGATCGGGATTGCCCTCGACCTTCGTCGGGCGGTTCATGTGGCTCTCGACGAGCACGCCCGTGGCGACGCCGCCGAGCGGCATCGCGCTCGCGAAGTAGAGAGGCTTGCCGGGGATGATGCGCTCCGGCTGGTTGACGTACGGGACGATCGCCTCCGCCGGCTGCTTGCACGCGGCGAGGCCGGCCATGGCCACGGAGGCGCCCATGAGCTTCACGAAGTCGCGGCGGCCGACGCCTTTGTCGAGTGCGACGGCCTGCTGCGGGAACTCGTTCGCGAAGAACTCGTCGAAGGCGTCGCTGCGCGACAGCTCCTCGAGGCTGCGCCAATACTCCTTCCCGCGCAGATCGCCGACGCGCGCGCGGAAGGCTTGGAAGTCGAGAGTCTTGGAATCGCTCATTCTAGTAATGGCACGTCGAGCAGTGCGTCATGCTCCGCACGGCGTACTTTTTCACGAGCTCCGGTCCGAGCACGTCCTGGTTTTTCGCGACGTAGTTCATGTTGAAGACTTCCTCGCGCGGGCGGAGGTACTTCTCCGGGTTGCGATGGCAGTTGAGGCACCACTCCATCGTGAGCGGCGAGGCCTGATACATCAGATTCATCGTGTCCACACGGCCGTGACACGTCGCGCAGCCGACGCCCTTCGCCACGTGAATGCTGTGGTTGAAGTGCACGAAGTCCGGCAGGCGATGGACGCGGCTCCAGACGAGCGGCTTACCCGTGCGGAAGCTCGCGCGCACGGGCTCGAGCATCTCCGCGTTCGTCCAGATCTGCGCGTGGCAGTTCATGCAGGTCGAGGTCGGCGGGATGCCGGCGAAGCTCGACGTCTCGACCGACGTGTGGCAATAGCGGCAGTCGATCCCGAGTCCCGCCACGTGATGCTGGTGGCTGAACGGGACGACCTGTTCGCGATGGATCCCCTGATGCGTGAAGTAGGGAGAGCGAACGATGCCGCCAATCACCCAGAGCACGAATCCGGCGACGAAGATCGCGCCGAAAATCGTGACGCGCGAGAGCGTATTGGCACTGCGGTGGAAGATCTGAGCCATCGAGGCGGAATCCGTCCGATTTGATTCGTGATGAGGGGCAGGGGCGACTGCCGCGGGTGATTGTGTCGCCGCGCGCGGGTCGCGCGACGAGGGGCATCATATTCAAAAATCGGAGTGACGCAATCCCCGCCGCCTCACATGCGCGAGACGCCGCCGGACACGACCAGCGCCATGATCTTCGCGCTGTCCGCCTCGAGCGGCTCGACTCGCTCGCGCGCGACGACGAGCAGACACCCGTCCCACGTGTACGAGAACGGGATGTAGACCGCGACGTCGCCGCTGCGCGCGAGCGTGCCGAGGTCGTCCTGCGTGATGAAGCCGAAGAGGCGGACGGAGTCGCTGACCTGCACGGTCACGGGACGATCGAAGCGGCGCTTGTTGCCGACGAATGCCTCGAGCAAGTCCTTGATCGCGGCGTAGACGATGCGCACGATCGGCGCCTTCGTGAACAGCTTCTCGGTCAGCGCGAAGAGGCGGCGTCCGACGAAGTTCCCGGCCAGCGCGCCGATGACGATGATCGCGCCGAGGAGGATGGCGATGCCGAGCCCGGGCGTGGGGAGCTTCAGGAGCTGGTCGAGCCAGACGAAGGTCTGCACGAGAAGGTAGACCGTCACCGCGATCGGCACGACGATGACGAGCCCGCGCAGGAAGTTCTTGATGAGCCAGTTCATGGGGCGAAGCTTACGCTTCGCGGCGTACGGAATTCCTGACATGGAGCCGCAATGAATCCAAACCGCCATGCCGTCCGTACACCATTGACGGAGACGGCCGCGCCACGTACTAATAGCGGCCGACGTGATGACCGACACACTGACACGCGAGGAACTGGCGCTGCTCGATCAGCTTACGGCCGAGTCGATCGAGCCGGTGGCACCGCCATCGGCGATGCGTGCCCGCGTGCTGGACGCGGTCAAGGCGACGCCGCAGTTCGACGAGAGCGTGCCGGGCGAGCACGAGTCGCGCACGGTGCGCGCGGAAGAGGGCAAGTGGTCGGTGGTCGCGCCGGGCGTGCGCCTCAAGAAGCTGTCGAAGGATCGCGCGCGCAACACGATGACGTGCCTCCTCGAGCTCGCGCCGAATGCGATCGCCCCGGCGCACGATCACGAGGGGACGGAAGACACGTTCGTGATCAGCGGGAGCTGCCGGATCGGATCGCTGGGACTCGCGCAGGGCGACTTCCATCACGTCGATG
>DATELS010000634.1:0-7215 GCA_035276365.1 Thermoanaerobaculia bacterium | reverse complement strand
TCTCTCCTCTTCCTGCGTCGTTCGAATTAGAAGCGCATGCGGCGCATGGCTTTGCGGCTGGCGCGCATGAAGTTGCGCGGTCCGTCCGTCATCCAGGCGTCGCGGCGTTTACGGCGCGAGCGGCGGTAGCGGCACAGCAGACTGCTGGTGAACGTGTCGGCGCCTTTGAGCATCCGGTACTGCGCGCGCTCGACGCCACGCAGTCCGCGCGACACCTTCTTGCGGCGGCGCCCGCGGCGGCCACATCCCTTGCGGCCGCGGTCGTCGTAGAGAACGTCCGAGTCTCCGTTACTGTCGATGAGAATGACGCGTCGGTAGAAAGCCACGGTTGCGTTCCTCCCTCTCGATCTAGCCGTTCAAACGTAAGTATGTGAAGAGGGAAGGACGTTACCACGCTCTTCCGGCGATGACAAGAGCGCTTCAGACCGGAGAGTCGCGGTCGTTGCGCTGGTCGCTTTCGCCGAGGCGGAGGAGGATGCGGCGGATCATGATGAGGGCGTTCACGGCGATCAATCCCGTCACGATCGGATGGAAGAACACGTGCTGGCGGAGGAACTCGAACGCCGTTCCGGCGCGCTGCGACGACATCGCGCGCCACATCAGGCCGAGCCCCGCGGCGACGCCTTCGATCACCGCGCTCTTCACGAGGAAATGCAGCAGCGCCTGGAACGCGTACGCCGCCTTCTTCACCGTCGCGACCATCTCCACCGGACGGTCCTGCGCCAGCACGCTGAACGTCCACGCCGCCTGACGCTCGATGCCGCGCACCTTGGCGCCGAACACCGTGAGCTGATCGCGCGCGCCGGGCAACTCCTTCTCCGCGCGGCGCAGGATCTTGTCCGCGCGCTCGTCCTGCGACTGCCGCGACATGCGGCGATACTCGCGGCGGAAGCGCAGCGCGCAAAGCGGGAACGTCATCGCGTCGAAGAGCAGGGCGGCGCGCGCGAGACGCAGCACGTCCACGCGCACCGGCAGATCGAACTGCCGCATCGCGTCGAGCAGTGCGAACCAGATTCCCGCGGGCGCGTGCTCCCACCAGCGCGAGCGCTTGTCGCGCAACGCGAAGAGATAGCGATGGAACGACGCCTCCAGCGCCTTGCGCAGCTCGTAGACGTCGATGCGCGGGAGCGGCGAGAGCAGCATCAGCGCGACTTCCGACATGCCCGCCGCGTCGTCCCTGAGCGCGCGCTCGATCAACTCCTGCAGGTTGCGGCGCAGCGCGGTCGAGATGCTCGTGCACGATCCGAAGTCGAGAAACACCAGCCGCCCGTCCGGCTCGATCATCACGTCGTTCGGGTTCGGCTCCGTCAGAAAGAAGAGCGCGTCGAGATAGCTGCGGTACTGCACGCGGAACAGACGTCGGGCGATGCGCTCCGGCGTGATGCCGCAGTCCTCGAGCGTGCGCAGCGCGTCGTCATCGTTCGTGCGGGCGATGTGCAGGAGCTCGCTCACGAGCACGCCGTCGACGTAGTCCGTCACGAGAACGTCCGATGAGCTGAGCGACGTGTGCACCTTCGGCGCGGTCACCCAGTCGAGCCGCTGCTTCTTCGCCCAGCGGCGGAAGATCCGTTGATAGCGCGCCTCGCGACGGAGGTCCGTTTCGTCGACGACGATCTGCCGCAGTCCGTCGCGCAGTTGTTGAAAGAGGCGCGGGCGCACGAGCGTGAGCAGCTCGGGGATGTACGTGAACGACTCGATGCACCTCAAGTCCGCCGTCATCTCCTCCGCCATCCTGGGCCTGCGAATCTTCACCGCCACCTGACGTCCGCCGCGCAGCACGCCGTTGTAGATCGACGTCAGCGTGCCGGTGTGCACGGGAGTCGGATCGAAGACCTCGAAGATCGTTGCGAGTGGCGCCTTCGCCGCGGCCTCGATGCGCTCGACGACGTAGCGGATGTCGAGCGGAGTCGAGTCGCTGCGGCAGCGGCTCAGCTCATCGCAGACTTCGAACGAGAGGAGATCGACGCGCAGCGAGAGACGTTGGCCGAGTCGCGCCGCGGCGCCGCCGCCGGACTCGAACATCTGCCGCAGGCGTCGCGCGAAGTTGCGCGGCGAGCGGCGTCCGCGCACGGCGTCCCACGCGAGGCGCAGCGTCAGCAAGAGCCCTGCGCCCGCCCAGCGAAACCAGCGCAGCACGATCGCGATCGCGCCCGGCTTGGGCAGCTTCGTCGCCGCGCCGAGCTGCGCGGACTCCGAGGGCGCGCCCTGCACGTCGAGCGGCGTGTGGCGCGGCGCGACCGTCTCGACGACCGTCTCGGCTAGCGCCACAGCGAGCCTCGCCCTGCCTGTTCGTCGCGTTCTTTGAGCCGGAAAAAGAGATGGCGCAGCGCCTTGATGCCGTAGAGCGCCGGCACGATGAGGAACGCCGGCTGCTTCAGAATGTCGCGGACGAATCGCGCGGGCGAGCCGCCGAAGAGATCGCGCGCGTACAACGCGATCGCGATCACGCCGATCGTGCCCGCGGACGCGAGCACGAAGTCGAGCAGCACCTTCGCGAAGTACGCGCCCTTGCCGATCGCCGCCTCCAGCCGCACCGGCACTTCCGACATGAGCGACTGACCTTCGTCGACCGCGTTGCGCATCGCCACCGCGCCTTCCACGGCGCGCACGATCATCTGCGAGCGCGCGTCGCGCGGCCACACCTTGCGCTGCTGCCGACGGATTCTCCGCGCCATGCGACGCGTCGTGTCGCGGCGATAGCGGCGATAGAGGCGCGGCAGATCGAGATCGGGATCGAGCCGGAACGCCAGCGTGTCGTACAACAGCGACGCGCGGAACTGGCGGATGACGTCGAGGTTGATCGGAATCTTGAACTCCTGCGTCACCTGTACCATCGCCAGCCACAGCCCCATCGTCGTGCGCTCCCACCACTCCGCGTCGGGATCGCGCACGGCCTGAACTTGCCGGTGATACGCGGCCTCGATGCGCCGCTTGAACTCGCGCACGTCGACCGGGGGCAGCGGCGCGAGCAAATGCATCGCCGCCTCGACCATGCCGGTCACGTCGTCCTCGACGAGGCTGTCGAGGAGCGCCTGCTGATAGCGGCGGATGGTTGTCGAAGTCGTGCCGCACGCGCCGAAGTCGAGGAAGAGAATGCGTCCGCCTTCGGTGATGAGGATGTTCGACGGATGCGGATCAGCGTGAAAGAAGAGCGACTCGTACGTGCCCCAGAACTGCACGTACAGCAGGCGCCGCGCGGTCTTGCAGATGTCGATGTTCATCCGCTCGATCGTCGCCAGCGCGTCGCGATCGTCGCTGCTCACCGCGGCCAGCAGCTCGCGGCACCACACGCCGTCCACGAACTCGCTGACCAGCACTTCGGGGCCGCAGTAGTCCGAGAAAATCTTCGGAGCGGACAGCCACTTCAGCCGCGACTTGCGCGTGCTGCGGCGGAAGAGCCTCTGATACCGCGCCTCGCGCTCGAAGTCGAGCTCCTCGAGCAGCATGTCGCGCAGCTCCTGCCGGAGGTGCTTGAAGAAGTCGGGTTTGACGAGCGCCATCATCTCCGCGGACTTCGTCATCCAGTCGACGAAGCGGAGGTCGGTGCGGAACTGGAGCTCAATGGCGGGGCGGCGCACTTTCACGGCGACGGACTCGCCGCTGTCCAGCGTCGCGCGATAGACGCATGCGATCGATGCCGATCCGATCGGCTCGCGATCGAACGCGGCGAAGATCGCGTCGAGCGGCTTGCCGATCGTCTTCTCGATCGCGGCGATCGCGACGTCCACATCGAACGGCGCGACGCGGTCCTGCAGCTTCGCCAGCTCGTCGCACACTTCGTACGGCAGGAGGTCGATGCGCACCGACATCTGCTGTCCGACCTTGATCGCCGTGCCGCCCATGCGCTCGAACAGCTTGCGCAGACGGATGCCGCGATCGCGATCGCTGCGTCTCCCGCGCACCGCGTCGACGACCGACGAGAGCAGCATCGCGCCGATCGCGAGCAGCCAGCGCATCGAGCGCAGCATCGCGCGCATCATCGACGGCTCGCTCTCCGGACGCGCCAAGTGCAGCCACAGCTCCTCGGTCTCCATCGGCGCGGCCGGGAGCGACTCGCGCGGCGGCAGCGATCCGAACACCGTCTGCTCCGTCGAATTGGTGTCGGTGCTGGTCAGCGGCGGATCGCCGGCGATCGCGCTCACGCGTGCCTTTGCATCCGGCGCCGGAGCTTGCGAGCCTGCGCGCGGAACGAGAGCTTGTCGACGTCGGGAGTGCCCTTGCGCTCGCGCGCGTAGAAGTCGATGCCGCCGTCGAGGCGCGGACGTTCGGCGCGACGTCGCCGGCGAAACTCCTCGAGTCCCGGACCGCCGCGCTCGCGCAGTCGCAGAAAGTCGACGACGAGCTGCGCCTGCTCGTCGTACGTCGTCCAGTGCGCGCCGAGGGGTTGCATCATGCCGAGGACGAAGAGGGAGTCGGAGTCGGGAAATGTGTGCAGGAAGAGATCGGGACGCGGCGCGCCGTCGCGCCACTGCAGCAGCGCGCGATCGATGAATGGATACTCGAGGCGATAGCCGGTCGCGCAGTAGATGACGTCGATCTCTTCGCGCGAGCCGTCGGCGAATGTGACGAAGCGTCCGTCGAGCTCGTGCACGGGACCGCGCAGCGTGACGTCGCCCTGTTCGTAGAAGCGGAAGAACTCGCGGCCAACGGTCGGATGAATGAAGCCGTCCGCGAACGAGAGCGCGGCGTGCCGCAACTGTTTCGGCGCGGCGCCGAGTCGCTTGAGCAGACCGGTCGACCAACGCGCGAACGTTTCGCGCAGCGGTGGATCGCCCTGCAGATGCTCTTCGAACGGCTTGCCGAGGAGGTAGCGGGGCATGGAGAAGAGTCCGCGGCGCGTGCTGTGAATCGTGCGACGCGCGACCACCGCCGACTCCGCGACGAGGTCGATCGCCGATTGCCCGCAGCCGATGACGAGCACGCGCTTGTCGCGCAGCGACGCGGGATCGGAGTACTCGCGGCAGTGCAGGATCTCGCCGTCGAACGCGCCCTCGAACTTCGGCAGCGACGGCGTCGAGTGTTTGCCCGACGCAATCAGGACTCCTTTGTATTTGCGCGTCGTGCCGTCCGCGAGCGCGACATGCCATCCATGTCCGTTCGGCGAGATGTTCGACACGCGCACGCCGAGCTCGATTTTCTCGTCGAGCTTGTGATGCGCGGCGTAGCTCTGCAGATAGCGCAGCGCGAGCGAGTGATGCGGAAAGTCGGGATACTCCGCCGGCATCGGAAAGTCCGCGAATGCCTGGAGACTCTTCGGCGAGATGAGATGCGTATTGCGATAGAGCGGACCGTCTTCGGGCGGCATCGCCCACAGTCCGCCGATCTGCTTTCCGCCGTCCACCACCTCGAACGCGATCCCCGCCTCGGACAACCTTCGCGCGGCCGCGAGTCCCGCCGCACCGGCGCCGATGACGAGATAGCGATCCGTGCGGTCGTCGATCATCATCCCGTCTTCTGGGCGTAGCCCATGTAGCCCGCGGCGAGAGAGCGCGTCAGCTCGTAGCGAAAATCGCCGACGTCTTTGTAGTTGCCGACGAGCGCCTTCATCGACGCGCGATTCAGTCCGAGCTTGAATCCCGTCATCGACTTCATCGACAGCTCGCGCGCGCCGCAGTGCGCCTCGAGTTCTTTCGGCTTGATGAAGAGGTGATAGACGTGCGTGTGCCGCGCCGCGCCCGGCGTGCGATTGACCGCCCAGACGAAGAGGAAGCGCGCCAACGGCGTGCGGTTGTACGTCTGGAAGAAAAAGAGACCGCCCGGCTCGAGGATGCGCGCGATCTCCGCGATCAATTCGCCGGGACGATCGAGATGTTCGAGCACGTCCATCGCGCAGACGACGGAGACCGACGCGTCATCGAGCGGGAGGCGGTACGCGTCCGCCTGCACGTAGCGCGCGCCCGCGCCGTCGTGACGCGTCGCCGTGCGCAGGCTGTTCAGCGAGGCGTCGAGGCCGACGACCTTGTGTCCGCGCTGCGCGAAATGGTTCGCGAGAAAGCCGCCGCCGCAGCCGATGTCGACGACGGTCAGCGTCTTCTTGTGCGGGAGCGAGCGTTCGATCTCCTGCTCGACCCACGCGTTCTTGAAGCGCGCCTCCGTGCGAAGGATCGACATGGCGACGTTCTCGCCGTTGTACCAGGCGTCGCCGAGCGTGTCATAGAACGCGTTGTCGATCGTCGGCGTGTTGGCCATGGCAGTCGCGCACCGTCATTTCTTGCGCGGCTCGACGAGGCCGACCTGCGCCATCAGGTCGTACGTGTCCCACGTCACCCATTCCTCGACGATCTTTCCGTCCGCGCCGAGCTTCGACAGCGCGAGGCCGCCGAACGTGAAGCGCTTCTGCGTCGCGGGATTCATCGCGCTGGCGCTGTAGCGGAACGCGACCATGTCCTTCGACGCGACGGTGTCCATCACCTCGAACTTGAGATCGGGATGCATCTGCCGGAACGCGGCGATGTACATCTTGTACGCCTCGAGACCGCTGATCTCGGGCGGCTGAATGCTCGGCGGATGATGGCGGACGATCTTCGCGTCGAAGACTTCGTCGGCGAGGCTCACGTCTCCGCCTGCCCACATGGCGATGTACTTCTTCATCGTTGCGTCGGCGGCGTTCGCGCGAGGCTTGGCATGCGCGCCGAGCGTGGAGGCGAGGAGGAGGAGCAGCGCAAACGCGGGAAGTCGTCTCATGGTTCCTCTTTTCATAGTCGGGCGCGGAAGACGCCGACACCGCCGACGACTTCCACATCGTGTTCGGTGAAATGAGCGCTGAGGGCTTCGCGCAATCCGTCGACGTCGTCGTGAAGATTGGTGAAGATCTTCTTCTCGTTGAGCGTGACGAGCATCTTCTTCGCGAGCCAGTTGTGTTCGACGCCGCCCGTGAGGACGGTGGCGCCGAAGATCACGCCGCCCGGCTTGAGGATCGCGGCGATGTTGCGGAACGCGGTGCTCTTCGTCTGCATCGTTCCGGGGAGGCAGTGCAGCAGATAGTTCAGGCCGACCGAGTCGAACGGCGCCGCGACTTCGAGCGGTTCGAGCACGTTGGCGAGGTACGTTTCGGGATGAAAGCGCGCCAGGCGCTTCGCCGTGAACTCGAGGCTCTCTTTGCTGAGATCCATGAGTCCGAGGCGGACGTTGCCGCTGGGGAACTTGCAGTGGTCGAGGAAGTAACCCGTGCCCACGCCGATGTCGAGGTGATTGTTCGTCACGTTCTCGTCGTAG
>DATELS010000633.1:0-2762 GCA_035276365.1 Thermoanaerobaculia bacterium | reverse complement strand
ACTACACGGGACGTTCGCCGCACTGCATGAACTGAGAACGTTGCCGAGAGCGTTCTTCGGATAATCATGAGGGTCGGGCGGCGTACATTGACCCATGTAGAAATTGGAGACATCGCCGTTGAACACCGTTCTCTCGGCGTCTTTCGCGGAATCCGGCTTCCACGACTGAAGGCTTTTCCCTTTCTCGTAGCTGATGAACTTCTTGATCCCCAGTTGGTCCAGCAGCGCGAGCATGGCGGTCTGTGTCGGTCCGACCCATTGCCCGCCATAGTCGATGTACCCTTTCTTCCCGTTGGCGGTGACCTCCTCGCCGAACATCCGCCCCCCAACGCGGTCGCCGGCCTCCAGCATGAGGATGTTGAGTTTCGTTCTCTGTAATTCGCGCGCCGCGATCAGACCGGACAGGCCCGCGCCGACGATGATGACGTCGTAACTCCCCGACCCCACCGTGGCGCCGGGCGGCTTCGCGCTTTGCGCGCCCGCGCGCGCCGCGAGCGAGAGTCCACCGACACCCCAGACGAGAATTTTGCCGAACTGGCGTCGATCGAACCCGTGACCGTTGGGATCGTGATCATCTTCAAAATCGCTCATGTGGACCTCACCTTCCCTGGTTGAAGAAAAGATGCATAGACCGGTCGACCGCAGACGCGAACGGAGAAGACGCTAACTTGTCGATTTAAGGAGGACCCGAATTCCATACTACCAGAAGATAGTCAGGAAGGCAACGGTGGCGGACAGAGCATCCGCCGGGAAGTGCGATCGGATGAAGGGAATGGTGCCCAGGGACGGAATCGAACCGCCGACACGAGGATTTTCAGTCCTCTGCTCTACCAACTGAGCTACCTGGGCGTGGCCTCGGCTGAGCGGGGCGGGAATGTACCAACATGACCCACGCGAAGCAAGTGATCTAACGCACGTCGATCCAAATCATTCCGTGCTCAGCGGCGGCGGTTCCGCACCGCCTCCGCGAGCGCGCGCAGCGGCTGCGCCGGCGCGCCGAGCGGATCGATCGCCTCCACCGACGTCGTCACCAGTTCCTCGCTCAACTTGCGCGCGCCGTCGACGCCCGCCAGCTTCACGAACGTCAGGCGCTGCTCGTCCTTCCCTACGTCCTTCCCGAGCACCTCCGCGTCCGCGGTCACATCGAGCACGTCGTCCGTGATTTGAAACGCGAGGCCGAGGTTCTTCGCGAAGACTTCGATGCGCTGCAGCGGCGCGGGATGCACGTTCGCCAGCATCGCTCCCACCGCCGCGGCGGCGACGAACAGCGCGCCCGTCTTGCGCGAGTGGATGAACTCCAGCGTGTCGAAGTCCAGCGTCGCCGTCGCGCTGTGCAGGTCCACCGCCTCGCCCGCGATCGTCCCACCCCATCCCACCGCGTCCACCACGCGCTGCAGCACCTGCTGCATCGGCCAGCGTCGCGGCGCGAGCTCCGCGTGCGTCTGCGCGACGAGACCGTACGCATGATTCAGCAGCGCCACCGCGGAGAGGATCGCCAGGTCTTCGCCGAACTCGCGATGCAGCGTCGGCGCGCCGCGGCGCAGCAGCGCGTCGTCCATCGCCGGCAGATCGTCGAGGATCAGCGACGACGCGTGAATCATCTCCATCGCCGCCGCCGCCGGCGCGAGCTTCTCCGCGCGGCAGCCGAACGTCTCCCCTGCCGCGATCAAGAGCGTCCCGCGCACGCGCTTTCCGGAGGACGCGAGCGCGCGACGAAGAGGCGCATCGAGAGGAGCGGGCGCGCCCGTGCGCGACGCCAGCGCCGCCAGCGATTCATCGATGAGCGCGCGGCGGCGCGAAAAGTAGTCGTCCATCTTCCGCACTCATCAGTCTAGTGGCCAAAGGTAGACTACACACCTATGAAGATCGGACGCGCCCAGCAGGGCGTCTTTCTCATCGTCGGCTGCATCCTTCTCTTCGGCATCTTCGTCGCGTTCGTGCCGGGGATGAACAGCAGCCTGTGGTGGTACGTCATGCTCGCCGCGTTTCTCGCGGGCACGATGAGCGTCTTCGCATTTCAGATGTGGCTCGGGCGCGTGCTGTTGCGGCGCGAGAGCGTCATCGAGCTCATCGACCAGGTCACCGCGGGCGACCTCTCGCTCACCGCGCAGCAGATCGTCGCGCACACGCAGTCGAAGCGGATGGCCTCCGCGTTGCGTGCGCTCGTCGCGAACCTCGAGCGCACCATCCGCCGCTTCGGACAGCTCGCGGCCGACGTCTCGCGCGCGAGCGATCAGATCAGCGGACGCTCGCGCGTGCTCGCGCGCAGCGCGTCGACGCAGCTCGAGTCCACCGAGTCCACCTCCGCGTCGGTCATGCAGATCGACCAGTCCATCAACAACGTGCGGCGCAGCATGGAAGACCTCTCCGCGAACGCGGAAGAGACGTCGACCTCCATCCTCGAGATGTCCGCGTCGATCGAAGAAGTGAGCCGCATCGCCGACACGCTCGCGGAGTTCGTCGAGCAGACCTCCTCCGCGATCGAAGAGATGATCGCGTCGATCAACGAGGTCGCGACGAATACCGAGAGCTTCTCCTCCTTCGCCACGCAGACCGCATCGTCCATGGTCGAGATGAACGCGACGACCGAGGAGATCCGGAATTCGGCGAGGCAATCGTCGGAGCTCTCGCGGTACGTCACCGACGCCGCGAACGAAGGCCGCTCCGCCGTCGCGGGCACCGTCGACGGCATGCGCAAGATTCAGGTCGCCGTCGAAGAAGCCAAAGTCGCGCTGGGCGATCTCGCCGAGCGCTCGCAGGAG
>DATELS010000632.1:0-5471 GCA_035276365.1 Thermoanaerobaculia bacterium | reverse complement strand
GTTCGGGCAGCGCCGTGATCTCCGCCTCGACCACACGGCTCATCTGCGACGCCACCGCCTGTTCCTCGGGATCCGGCGCCGCGGTCTTGATCTCGTCCATCGCCACCTCTTCCTCGTTCGCGATGCGCAGCGCGCGCGGACGCACGCGCGCCAGCGCCTCGTTGATCGCGATGCGCGTCAGCCACGTCGCGAGCGAACTGCGTCCTTCGAACTGCCGCAGATTCGTGTACGCGTTCACATACGCCTGCTGCATCACATCCTCGGCCTCGTGCTCGTCGCGCACGATGCCGCGCACCGTTCGATAGATGCGTTGGTTGTAGCGGCGGAGGATGAGCTCGAACAGCGCGGTCTCGCCGGCGACGACGCGCGCGACGACCTCCGCATCGGTCAGCGCATCGGTGAGTCGGGGCTCGGGAATGGCGGTCATCGTCAGTTGGAGTGGCGAGGGTCGAAAAGGTGACACCGTCACCAAATCCTTTCAGCGCTCTCCAACAAGGCGGAGGTGATTTCTATGCTGACCTGGATCATCGTGCTCTTCGGCGTGGCCGCGCTTGGCGGCGTGACCCTGGCCATCCTGCGTTTCCGCGAGCGTCCGCTGCCGATGCCGCTCGCGCTCGTGCACGGCGCCGTCGCCGCGATCGCGCTCGTCATGCTGCTTATCGTCGCCCTCGGCGCGACCGGTACGAGCATCTTGAAGATCGCGCTCGTCGCGTTCGTCATCGCGGCGCTGGGCGGCTTCTTCCTCTTCTCCTTTCACGTGCGCAAGCGTCCGCTGCCGATTCCGATGGTCGTCATCCACGGCCTCGTCGCGGTCGTCGCGTTTCTGACGCTCCTCTACGCCGCGAGCCGCTGACATGGAAGCCCGCGCGAAGTTCCTCGGCCATCCCATTCATCAGATGCTGATCGTCTTTCCGCTCGGGCTGCTCGCGACGTCGTTCTTCTTCGACGTCGCGTTCCTCGTCTTCGGAAGGAGCGAGCTCGCGACGACGTCGTGGTGGATGATCCTCGCGGGAGTGATCGGCGGACTCGCCGCCGCGGTGTTCGGCCTCATCGACTGGCTCGCGATTCCGGACGACACGCGCGCGAAGGCGATCGGCATGTGGCACGGCGCGGGGAACGTGGGTGTCGTCGGACTCTTCGCGGCGAGTTGGTTTCTGCGGAAGCCCTCACCCGCGACGCCGCCGATGGTGACGATCGTCCTGTCGGCGATCGCGGTCGCGATTGCGCTCGTCACCGGCTGGCTCGGCGGGGAGCTCGTCGACCGACTCGGCGTCGGCGTGTCGGACGACGCGTCGCTCGACGCGCCGAGCTCATTGCGGCGGCGCTCCTGACGTTCTTCGCTTGACGTTGCTCTCGACAGGCGCCTAGCATCGAGGCGTCCCAGCGGAATTCCGCTGTTCCGTCCCCGTCCCATCTGACGTCGTCGAGAGAGGAGATGTCGAATGTCGAGGATGCCGCGGCTCGCCCTTTGTCTGTTGACCCTCATCGTTGTCACCCTTCCTTCCGTCGCGCAGAGCTCCAAGAAGAAAACGGCGGCAGCGCCGAAGTTACCGGCGGGCGCGCGCATGGCGCAGAACGTCGTCATCCCGCCGTGCGGCAATCAGGGGAAGGTCGAGCTCGAGTTTCCGACCGAGATCACCGCGACCGGCCACGTCCTCGACACCGTTCTCGACATGGTGCCGAAGATCAAGATGGTGCCGGTGCTCAAGACCGGCACGACGGTCACGTGCATCGAGCAGCCCTTCGAACTGCGCCTGTACAAAGACCCGAAGACGGGCGAGCTCAAATATCCGGGTCCAACGCTGCGCGTGCGTCGCGCGACCGCGACCGAGCCCGGCGATCGCATTCGCGTCCGCCTCGAGAATCATCTGAAAGCGAACGGCGATCCGGGCTGCGTCTGGGAGAAGGCGAGCAAGGAGTTGTGCAACTGCTCGGCCGCCGTTCCGCCGGAGAAGAAGCCGCAGTGCTGCAACAACGACACGGAGCCGAACGAGGCGCTGATGGCGTGCTTCCACGGCGCCAATGACTCGAACCTGCATTTCCACGGCACGCACGCGTCGCCGCAGGAGCCGCAGGACTGGGTGCTCCTGCAATTGCAGCCGTACGGCACGACGGTGGGACCGGAAACGCAACCGATGGGCGATCCGTCGACGGTGCGCCAGGGATCGTTCCAGTACGACATCAATCCGCTGCCGGACAATCAGGCCGAGGGGACGCATTGGTACCACCCGCACAAACATGGGTCGACCGCGGAGCAGGTCGGTAATGGACTCGCGGGCGCATTGATCGTCGAAGGGCCGTTCGACGACTGGCTGCGCAAGCAGTTGCCAGACTTGCGCGAGAAATTGATGGTCATTCAGGAAATTCACGACCTCAATTTCACGAGCCGTCTGCGCGCGGGCACACCGATGCCGCTCATCAACGGGCAATTGACGCCGAAAATCACCATGAATCCGGGTGAGATTCAGCGCTGGCGTCTGATCGGCGCGACGATGGAGGCCAGCGCGCAGCTCGTCATCGACTTCAATGGCCTCGTCTCGACGAATAGGACGCAGGCGATGCAGATCGCCATGGACGGGATTCAGTTCAGTCCGAACAATTACTACTGTCAGCCGCTGCTCGATCCGTCGCCGTGCGACGGCAAGCTCAATGACCAGAAATTCAGACTCTCGCCCGGAAATCGCGCCGATTTTCTCGTCAAGGCCGATCCGGCCAATGCGGGTCAGGAGCTGCTGATTCCGTATGAAGTGTTCGGACGCGTGGAGCGGCAGGGACAGAAACCGCTTGCGCGCAGCAAGCAGCTCGATCGCGTCCGCGTCGAGGAAGTGCGTGCCGCGCTCGACGCGCTCGCGCCCGGAGCCGCACAGCCGGCGCTGTTGCGCGTCTATGTGTGCAAGCCGGGGTCGACGGCGCCGGAAGACAAAGGCTGCAAAAACATGGCGATGCAATTCCCGTCGACGCTGCCGCCACTGCCTTCGTTCCTGCGCGACATCAACCCGAGGCCCGGCGCGACGCAAACGGTGCAGTTCCAGGTCGTCGAGCCCGGCACGACGAGTCCGCCGTTCCCGGACGGACAATTTCAGATTTTCGTGCAGGGAAAGAATGACAACAAGGCGATGCAGTTCAATGAGAATTGCGCGGTGTTCAATGAGCCGCTCGATCCGGACGGCGGCGAGCAATGGACGGTGTCGCAGAACCTCAATGACGCGGGCGACGCGCCTTTCCACGTCTTTCACATCCACACGAATCCGTTCCAGGTGATGAGCACGTTCGTGGGAGGCAAGGAGGTCAGCTACAACACCTGTCCGCCGCCCGCGGGCAAGCCAAGCTACGCGTGCATGACGCCGATCTGGCAGGACAGTCTGACGCTGCCCGACAACAATAAAGGCAGCCTGCCCGCGAATCAGCCGGACGGCTACATGGTGATCCGCCAGCGTTTCGAGGATTACACCGGTCCCTACGTCCTCCACTGTCACTTCCTCGGCCACGAGGATCGCGGCATGATGCTGACGGTCCAGACGGTCTGTCCGAATCACGAGCCGAATGAGTACAGTGAGACGTCGACGACTCAGAAGGAGTGCACGTTCGGGAAATTCATCAAGGCCCTGCCCCTGATCGATACGCCGGAGTGCAAGTCGGCGACGGAGAAGGCGGCGATGATGATCACGCACGCCGCGCACGAACGGAAGAAGAAGCAGTGAAGCGATACGCGCTCCTCGCGCTCTTCATTGCGACGTCCGTGCTCGCGCAGACGTCCGCGTCGTTGACGGGACTCGTCACGGCGGACGGGCGTCCGTTCGCCGGCGTCACGGTCACGATTTCCTCGCCCGCACTGCAGGGAACGCGCAGCGCGCTGACCGGCGAGTCGGGTGCGTACAACTTCCCCGCGTTGCCGCCGGGCGAGTACGACGTGGTGTTCGAGCATGGCGGGATGGAGAACGTCCGTCTCGCCACGACGCTGCGCCTCTCCCAAACGGCGCGCGTCGACGCGGGGATGCAGCCGGCCGGATTACGCGACGTGTTCACAGTGATCGCGGACGCGCCATCCGTGCTCGAGACGCCCGAGGTGTCGACGAATCTCACGCTGCGCGAGATCGAACGGCTGCCGGTGCAGCGCAATCAGCTCGCCACCGCGCAATTCGCGCCGGGCGTGACGGGCAATACGCTCTCCAATGGGCAATTGCAGATTTCCGGCGGCCCGGGTTACGACAATCTCGTGCTCGTCAATGGCGTCGTCGTGACGGAGAACACGCGCGGGCAGATGCGGCCGATGTACGTCGAGGATGCGATTCAAGAGACGACGCTGTTGACGGGCGCGATCTCCGCGGAATTCGGCCGCTTCAGCGGCGGTGTCGTCAATACGATTACGCGATCGGGCGGCAATGAGTTGTCCGCGTCGCTGCGCGATTCCTTGAGCAGCCCGCGCTGGTCGTCGCAGACGCCGTTTGGCGAGACGCGCGAGAGCACGCTCAATCACGTGTGGGAGACGACGATCGGCGGCTCGATCGTGCGCGACCGGCTCTGGTACTTCGGCGCGGGACGCTGGGCGCAGAACGATACGGCGCGCACGACGGTCGCGATTCCCGTGGGCACGACGCCGCCGACGAGCGCGTCGACGCCGATCAGTTATGCCGAGGGGAACGATCAGAAGAGGTGGGAGGCGAAGCTCACGGGACAACTCGGCGAGCGCCACAGCCTCGCCGCGTCGTACTTTGGGATCGACACGAAGGGGACGGACGTCCGCTTCAACAACAATATTTACGACGAAGCGAGTTTGACCACGCGCGACGATCCGGAGTCGCTGATCGCCGTCCATTACAACGGCATCGCCGCCGCGAATCTCCTGTTCGAAGGTCATTACAGCGCGCGGAGGTTCGCCGATCGCACGGGTGCGTTTGCGACGGACATCGTCGGCGGCACGGTGCTGCTCGATCGCGCGAACAACAACACGCGCTTCAATGCGCCGACCTTGTGCGGCGTATGCGACGTCGAGAAGCGCAACAACGATGACGTGCTTCTCAAGGGACACGCGTTCTTCGACACCGCGTCCCTCGGCGCGCACGACGTCGTCGCGGGCCTCGATCGCTTCAGCGAGCGACGCTATGCGAACAATCATCAGTCGGGGAGCGACTTTTCGCTGTTCGTGACGCGCGTCGCGTTCCGCAACGGGCAGATTTATCCCGTCGTGACGCCGACGAATGCGACGGGCGGCGGCACGTTCATCCGCTGGAATCCGATTCTCTCGCCGCCGCGTGAGGACGATCTGCGCACGGACTCGGCGTTCGCGAACGATCTGTGGTCGATCGGCATGCATTGGCAGGTCTCGGCGGGTCTGCGTTGGGATCGCAATCATGCCGAGGATGCGGATGGGGTGGTGAGCTCGGACGACAGCAAGATCTCGCCGCGGTTGTCCGCGCATTACGACCTGCGCGGCGACGGCAAGCATCGCTTCAATGTTTCGTACGCGGAGT
>DATELS010000631.1:0-2601 GCA_035276365.1 Thermoanaerobaculia bacterium | reverse complement strand
CTCGCCCTGATACGTCAGCGCGATCGCATCCGGCGCCGCCTCGGCCCGCGACTCGAACATCGCGTGCAACGTCCGCTGCGGCGCGGGCACGAGCTCCGCGGGTTCGGGCGGCGGCGCGAGCGCCACGCGTCCCACTGCGATCGACGAGTCCGCGACCACGGCGTCGATCAGCGTCTCGTAGCAGTCGAGCAGCGACTCGATCGTCGCGGGCTCGTACAGGTCGAGCGTGAAGTCGCAGTCGACGATGAGCGCGCCGTCGAGATCGATGATGTTGACCATCAAATCGAAGTCGATGCACTCGGGCGCGTTCGGCACGAGCCGCAGCTCGAGTTCGCCGACGCGCGGCATCGGCACGGCGCGATCGAGGTTGAACGTCCACGCCACGGCGCGCGTGCGCAGGTGCGCGTACGGAAAATCCTGATTGGCGTACGCCTCGACGAGCGTGGCGCGCGTCGACGCGAGCAGTTCCTCGAACGTCGCGTTGCCGTCGACGCGATTGACGACCGGCAACACGTGCGTGCAGTAGCCGACGAGCGAGTCGCTGTTCTCGAGTCCGCGTCCCGACGCGGAGACGCCGACGCGCAGCGCATCGGCGCCGGTGAAGCGATGCAGCACCGCGGTGTACGCGGCGTACAGGAACATGAAGAGCGTGACGTTGCGCTCCTGGCAGAAGGCGCGGATGCGCGACGCGCGCTCGGGGTCGATCGTCGTCGAGAGCCGCCGGCTGCGATACGTCTTCACCGGCGGGCGCGCGTGATCGGCGAAGGCGTCGAGCGGCTGCGCCTCTTCTTCGAGCTTCGCGAGCCAATACTCCTTCTGCCGCATCGCCTCGGGCGACGCGAGGAAGCGCTCCTGCCAGCGCACGTAGTCGTCGAACTGCATCGGCGCCGGCAGCGTCTGTCCGTCGTACAGCGCGAACAACTCCTCGGCGATGTTGGTCATCGACCAGCCGTCGGTGACGATGTGATGGGCGGCGAGGGTGAGGAGATGACTTTGCTCGCTGCGCGATTCGATCGCGATGCGCAGGCCGGGTTGTTCGGGGGTTGGCGGTTGGGGGTTGGCGGTTGGCGAAGGAGACGCGACGATCTGCGTTGCTCCGTCTTCGGAGATCGTCACTCGCAGTGCGTCGTGGCGTGCGGCGACTTCGTCGGCCGCTTTTTGCAGCGCGTCTTTGTTGAACGGTCCGCGTAGCTCCAGTGAGATCGCGGACACGTACGCTTTGTTGCCTTGCTCGTCCGTCTTCGCCAAGCGCCAGAGTTGGCGTTGAGCTTCGGTAGTCGGGAACGCGCGCGCTCTCGCGCGTGGGAGGAACGCGCCGTTGCGCAGCTCGTCGACGCTTTCGTGAACCGCGGTCTCGATGCGCTGAATTTCGTCGTCCGTGTGCGCAGTCGAGAGGAAGCAGCCGCGCCATTCCCAGATGTAGATGCCGCGCTCGAGGAGATGGAAGAAGAGCAGCTCGAGGTTGCCGGTGTACTGCAGCCGCATCGCGGAGCCGCAGTGCGCGAGATGCATCGGCAGGCGCTCGTCGTCGAACCAGCGATTGAGTCGCGTCGCGAGCGCGGTGGTCTTCTCGTTGAGTGCGCGTTGCAGCGCGCCGCCCTGTCGCTTGAGCTCGCGCAAGACGGCGACGCTCGCCGCCATGGCCAATGGATGCTGGCAGAACGTGCCGCCGAAGAACGTGCGCTCGGCCGCGGGGAACGAGGCGTCGCCGTAGCTCCACACGCCGCCGTCAATGCCGTCCATGAATTCGTGCGCACCCGCGACGACGCCGATGGGCATGCCGCCGCCGATGATCTTTCCGTACGTCGCGAGATCGGCGCGCACGCCGAAGTGCTCCTGCGCGCCGCCGGGCGCGAGGCGGAAGCCGGTGATCATCTCGTCGAAGATCAGCGCGACGCCGGCGTTGCGCGTGAGGATGCGCAGCTCGCGCAGAAAGTCGGCGGGCTGCAGTTCGAGTCGGCTGCTCTGCACGGGCTCGACGACGACGGCCGCGAGCGACGGCGCGAGCTTGCGCAGCGCGTCGAGCGACGCGTCGCTTCCGTACTCGAGCACGATCGTGTTCTCGACGGCCTCGCCTGGAATGCCCGGTGACACCGGTTCGGACGCGCCGTCCGCGCCGCGCTGCGCGAGCGTCTGATCGGCGTGACCGTGATACGAGCCTTCGAAGACGACGATCTTCGAGCGGCCGGTGCGCGCGCGTGCGAGCCGGATCGCGGCCATGACGGCCTCCGTGCCGGAGTTGCAGAACGCGACGCGCTCCATGCCCGTGAGGTCGGAGACCAACTGCGCGTCCTCGCCGGCGAGCGGCGAGCGCGGGCCGAGGAGGAACGCATCGCGCGCGTGCTCGCGCAGCGAGGCCGCGAGGAACTCCGGCTCGTGGCCGAAGAGAAGGACGCCGAAGCCGTTGGTCAGGTCGATGTACTCGTTGCCGTCGAGGTCGCGGATGCGCGAGCCCTTCGCCTCCGCGGCGACGATGGGATAGAGCATTTCCTTGAGCGAGAGTCGGAAGCCGACCGACGCGCGGTAATCGGCGAGCACGGAGCGATAGCGCTGCGCGTGCGCGCGCGACGATTTCGTGCGCTGCGTGAAGCGCGCGATGAG
>DATELS010000630.1:0-29912 GCA_035276365.1 Thermoanaerobaculia bacterium | reverse complement strand
GAGCTCACGTGAGGGCAAGAAACACGTCCTCCAATGCGCCCGCGACGCCGCTCTGCGTCTGCAAGTCTTCGAGTGTTCCTTCCGCCACGCCGCGTCCGTGATCGAGCAGGAGAAAGCGATCGCACACGCGCGCGGCGTCGGTGAGTTGATGAATCGAGACGACGAGGGCCAGCGCGCGCGAGCGGTACTCGCGCAGCAGCTCCGCCGCGGCGCGCGTCTGGCGCAGATCGAGTCCATCGAACGGCTCGTCGAGCAGGATCACCGCGCCCGCCACGGAGAGTCCGAGGGCGATGTTCATGCGCTTGGCTTCCCCTTTGGAGAGCGCGTGCGTGCGTTGATCGAGCAGCTTCTCGAGTCCGAGGGCATCGATGAGATTTGGATCGACGCGCGTGTTGAAGACCCGCGCGTTCAGCTCGAGCGACCAGCGCACCGTTTGATCGGGCCAGGGACGGATCGCGTCGGCGATGTAGAACAGCGGGCCGCTCGCGTTCACACTGCCGCGCGTGTACGGCAGCACGCCGGCGACGCACTCGAAGAGCGTCGTCTTGCCCGCGCCGTTCGGTCCGATGACGCCGAGGATTTCGTGGGGGTTGGCGGTGAAGGAGACGAGGTCGAGGACGTCGCGCGTGCCGCGGCGCGCGGAGAGCTCCGAGACCGCGAGCGCGGGCCGCGTCATTGCGGCTGCGAGACGATCGACGCGATGCGCCACTGCTCGCCGGCGCGGATCAACTGAAAGCCGCGCACGCCGCGCGCGAACGGCTGCGCGTCCGTCGTCGCGTGACGCGACTCGTACTCCGTCCACACTTGCGCGAAGTTGCCCGCGCGCTCGATGCGCGTGGTCACCGGATGCTCGAAGAGTCCGGACGTCTGCAGATCGCCGTTCATGCTCTTCGAGAACTCGTCCGGCGTCATCGTCTTGTCGCCGACGACGATCTGCGCGTGCTCGGTGAAGAGCTCCTTGAACCGATCCCAATCGCGGCGGCCGGCCGGTCCGGAGACGACGTTGTACGCCGCGAGCACGGTCGCTTCGATGTCGATGTTTTCCGCGGGTTGCGCCGGCGGCGCGGACGCGCAACCGGCGAGAAGCATTGCGAGCGAAAAGGCGAGCACGCGCATGCGCTTATTATCGCAGCATGAAGCTCCTCCTTCTCCTCACCCTCCTCGCGCCGCCGCACCGCCCCGTCAACACCTTCTCCATCGTCGCGCGCGATCCCGCCACGGGACAGATCGGCGTGGCCGTGCAGTCGCACTGGTTCGCGGTCGGGCAGATCGTGCCGTGGGCGGAGGCGGGCGTCGGCGCGGTCGCGACGCAGAGCTTCGTCGATCCCTCCTACGGCAAGCTCGGACTCGATCTCCTCCGCGCCGGCAAATCCGCTCCCGACGCATTGCGCGCCCTCCTCGGCGGCGACGCGTCATGCGAAGTGCGACAGGTGGCGATGATCGACACGAACGGCACTGTCGCCACCTTCACCGGCAATCGCGACATCATCGCCGCAGGCGGGATCGCTGGAAACGCGACGGGCAACGCTGCGAACGTGCAGTGCGGCTCCGCGGGCGGACAGCTCATGCTCGGACGCGACTTCGCCGTGCAGGCCAACCTCATGGCCAACGATCAAGTGTGGCCGGCGATGGCGAAGGCGTTCTCCGCGTCGACGGGCGATCTCGCCGAGCGCATGCTCGCCGCGCTCGACGCCGCGCAATCCGTGGGCGGCGACATCCGCGGCAAGCAGTCCGCGGCGCTCATCGTCGTCAACGCGAAGTCGAGCGGACGCGCGTGGCAGGACAGAGTCTTCGACCTCCGCGTCGACGACAATCCGACGCCGCTCGCCGAGCTGCGACGCCTCGTCGCGCTGCAGCGCGCGTACAACCACATGAATGCGGGCGACCTCGCCGTCGAGCACAACGACAACGCCGCCGCCTTGCGCGAATACAGCGCCGCCGAAGACATCGCGGCGACGACGAGCGGCATCCCACAGAGCCGCTACGCCGAGATGATCTACTGGCACGCGGTGGCGCTCGTGAACATGAAGCGCGTCGACGAGTCGCTGCCGTTGTTCGCGAAAGCCTTCGCGCTCGAGCCCGGCTGGCGCGAGCTCACGCCGCGACTGCCGAAGTCGGGCCTGCTTCCCGACGACGCGAAACTCGTCGAAAAAATCGTCGCGGCCGGCAAATAGGACTCGTCATTGCACAACCTCCCATGCAGGAGGTTTGTATGGAGAGCAGAGCCAAACTCTTCGGCCATCCGATTCACCAGATGCTGATCGTCTTTCCGCTCGGCGTCCTGGCCATGGCCGTGATCTTTGACGTCATCGCCTATTTCCGCGGCTCCGGGCCGCTGCATTACACCGCGTACACGATGATCGCCGCCGGCATCATCAGCGGACTCGTCGCCGCCGTCTTCGGCCTCATCGACTACCTCGCCATTCCGAAAGGCACGCGCGCGAAAAGCGTCGGCCTGATTCACGGCGCGGGCAACGTCCTCGTCGTGTTGTTGTTCGCGGGAAGCTGGTTCCTCCGCCGCGAGGATCCGACGCACCCCGCGCTCCTGGCCATCATCCTCGGCGTCGTGGCCGCGGGCATCGCCACCGTCACCGGCTGGCTCGGCGGCGAGCTCGTCGACCGCCTCGGCGTCGGCGTCGACGATGGCGCCAATCTCGACGCACCGAGCTCGCTGCACGGATCGGTATCGAGTGCAACCGTCCGGTCGCGCCGGTCCTGATCTCACGCGCATCCGGCCGCGCGCCTTCACGAGCTCGATCAGTCGAGGTC
Source organism: Thermoanaerobaculia bacterium (assembly GCA_035276365.1). GTDB lineage: Bacteria > Acidobacteriota > Thermoanaerobaculia > Gp7-AA8 > Gp7-AA8 > QHVT01. The sequence goes on along the minus strand of DATELS010000630.1, from coordinate 27,143 downwards.
GCGGAGTACTCGCGACGACGCTGGATGGAGTGATCGCGGACGACGCCGAGCACGGCTACTTCGTCCACGAGACGCGCCTTCTCTCGCGCTGGCGCTATCTCGTGGACGACCTCGTGCCGGAGCCGACCGCGCTCTCCGCCGTTCGCCAGAATCACTGGCTCGGCTACTACGTCGTCCCCGCGCCCGGCGTCACGCGCCCGCCGCGCGACGAAGGCAGCGGCCGCGTGCCGTGGTCGTCGCAGATCACGCTCGAGCTGCGCGTGACGCGCGTGATCGACGAAGGTCTGCACGAGGACCTCGACTTCACGAACTTCACGATGGAGCCGACGTCGTTCGTGTTCGCGATCGAAGTCGACGCCGACTTCATCGATCCCGCGGAGATCGGCGAACGCCAGCAGCACGGCAAGTGCACGACGAAGTGGGACGCGCCGCGCTTGACGTTCGACTATCGCATCGAGTCGTTGCATCGCGCGGTCGAGCTGGAGATCGCGAAGGCATCGTCGCCGCCCGCGTATCGCGATGGCCGTTTGCTCTTCGCGATCACGCTCGCGCCGCAGGAGCAGTGGCACACGTGCATCCGCATGACGCCAATCATCGACGGCAAGCGTCTCAACGCGCCGGAGGAGTGCTACGTGTCCGACGTGCCGCGCTTTTTCGAAGAAGGCACGCAATTCGAGAGTCCGGGCTCGGGGACGCTCACGGGCGACGTCATCACCACCCTCGAGCAGGCGCGCTCCGACCTCGGCACGCTGCGCTTGTTCGATCTCGATCGCGGCAAACACGCGTGGACCGTCGCCGCGGGACTTCCGTTGTACGTCTCGCTCTTCGGCCGCGACACGCTGACCGCGGGCTGGCAGGCGGGACTCATCGGCACGGAGATCATGCGCGGCACGCTGCCCGTGCTCGCGGAGCTGCAAGGCACGCGCGTTGACGACTGGCGCGACGAGCAGCCGGGCAAGATGCTGCACGAGGCGCACACCGGTCCGCTGGCGATGCTCAATCTCAATCCGCGCGGGCGCAGCTACGCATCGATCACGACGTCGGGTCTGTACGCATTCATGGTCGCGGAGCTGTGGCACTGGACGGGCGACAAGGAGATCGTGCGGCCGTACATCGAGCCCGCGCTGCGCGCTCTGCAATGGCTCGAGCGCGACGGCGACATCGACGGCGATGGCTTCTACGAATACAAGACGCGCTCGCCGATGGGACCGAAGCATCACGCGTGGAAGGACTCGCCGGACGCGATCGTGTACGACGACGGCGGTCTCGTCGAGCCACCGATCGCGACGTGCGAGGAGCAGGCGTTCGTCTACGTCGCGAAGCTGCACTTCGCCGCGACGCTGTGGTGGCTCGGCGAGCGCGAGCTGTCGCGCCGCTTCTATCGCGAGGCGGAGGAGCTGAAGAAGCGCTTCAACGAAGTGTTCTGGATGGAGGAGGAAGGCTTCTTCGCGTTGGGACTCGACGCGAAGAAGCGTCCGATCCGCTCCATCGCATCGAATGCCGGACATTGTTTGGCGACGGCGATCGCGGACGAGTCGCTCGTCCAGCGCACCGCGGATCGACTTTTCGCGCCCGATCTCTTCAGCGGCTGGGGCATTCGCACGCTGACCACCGATCATCCCCGCTACAACCCGTACAGCTATCACCTCGGCTCGATCTGGCCGGTCGAGCAGGGGACGTTCGCGATGGGCTTCATGCGCTACGGCCTCTTCGATCGCGTGGCACAGCTCGCGCGCGCGCAGTTCGAGGCCGCGGCGATGTTCGAGTTTCATCGTCTGCCGGAGCTCTTCGGCGGACATCCGCGCGACGAACAGCATCCGTTTCCCGGCATCTATCCCGGCGCGAACTCGCCGCAGGCATGGTCCGCGTCGTCGGTGTTCCTGCTCTTGCAGGCGATGCTCGGGCTCTACGCATACGCGCCGCTCAAGATGCTGGTCCTCGATCCGCATCTGCCGGAGTGGCTGCCGGAGATCACGCTGCGCGGACTGCGCGTCGGCAAGGCGCGCGCGACGATTCGCTTCCGCCGCCACGCGAACGGACGCACGGGCTACCGCGTGCTCGACAAGCGCGGCACGCTGCACGTGGTGCGGCAGCCGACGCCGTGGTCGCTCACCGCGCAGCCGGCCGAGCGCGTGCGCGATGCGCTCATCAGTCTGCTGCCCGGACACTGAAGGAGGATGTCGATGAAGGTCGTGGTGATCACAGGAGCGTCGGCGGGAGTGGGTCGCGCGACCGCACGCGCATTCGCGGCACGAGGCGCGAAGGTCGGGCTGATCGCGCGCAACCGCGAGGCGCTGGAAGCGGCGAAGAAGGAGGTGGAGTCGCGCGGCGGCGAGGCGTTCGTAGCCGTCGCGGATGTCTCGGACGCGGATGCCGTCGAGCGCGCCGCGACCGACATCGAGAACGCCCTCGGTCCCATCGACGTCTGGGTGAACAACGCCATGGTGTCGGTGTTGGGTCCCGTCAAACAGTTGAAAGCAGACGAGTTCCGTCGCGTCACGGAGGTGACCTACCTCGGCGTCGTCCACGGGACGCTCGCGGCGATGCGCAGGATGTTGCCACGCGACAGCGGCATTATCGTGCAGGTCGGCTCCGCGCTCGCGTATCGCGGGATCCCGCTGCAGGCGCCGTATTGCGCCGCGAAGCACGCCATTCAGGGCTTCCACGACTCGCTGCGCAGCGAGCTGCTGCACGACAAGAGCAACGTCCGCGTGACGATGGTGAACCTGCCCGCGGTGAACACGCCGCAGTTCCGCTGGCTGCGCAGCTACATGCCGCGCAAGGCGCAGCCGCTGGGGACGATCTTCGAGCCGGAAGTCGCGGCGAACGCGATCGTGTGGGCGTCGGAGCACGACCGGCGCGAGCTCAACGTCGGCTGGCCGTCGTCGCAGGCGATCGTAGGCAACTCGATCGCGCCGGGACTGATCGACGTCTATCTCGCGCACGCCGCATATGACGGGCAGCAGGGAGACGAGCCGGAGGATCCGAACCGTCCCGACAATCTGTACGAGACAGTTCCCGGCGACGCGGGCGCGCACGGCGTGTTCAGCGCCAAGGCGAAGACGACGAGCGCGCAATTCGGCGCGAACACGCATCGCGGCGCGATCGGTGCGGCGCTCGCGGCAGTCGCGGCCATCGTTCTCTTCCGCCGCTGGTCTCGCTAACCCGGCCGGAAATCTGCAAGAGGCCCAGGCGCAGCAATTCGCGGTTTTCGAGCTCATCTATGCGTGCCCCCTTGGCGTTCCTGATCGCCGCGCTGGCGCTGTCTGCGCCCAACACACTGCGCGCGGCGTGTACGTTCGGCCTGAGCTCGCCGTCGTCGTACGCGGCGAATGCGAATCCGGGGGACGTCGCCACGGGCGACTTCGACAATGACGGGCACGTCGATCTGGCGATTCTCAATCGCGCGCAATCGACGATCACCATTGTGCGCGGCAACAACAGTGGCGGCTTTCACGCGCCGACGACGATCGCCACGCCGTACAGTCAGGGCGATCTGCTGTCGGAGTATCTCGACGACGACGCGAATCTCGATCTCGTATTCGCGGTCGAGGCCAGTCCCACCACCCAACCGCACCTGCAAACGCTCCTCGGCAACGGCGACGGCACGTTCACCGCGGTCGCGTACACGGCGCAGCAACTCGTCTCGCAGAATCCCGACCGCATCGCCCTCGCCGACTTCGATAACGACGGCTTCCTCGACGCGGCGGTGACGAAGAGCAATGGCAAATTCGCGTCGCTGATCAACGTCAGCGGGAAATTCATCGAGACGGCCGAGTACACCGCGCGCGCCGCGGGCGTGACGACGGGCGTGGCGGTGGGCGACTTCGACGGCGACGGCGAGCGCGACGTCGCGGTGAGCGAGGCGATTTCGAAAAAGGTGTACCTCTACTATGGCCATGGCGACGGCACGTTCACCGCGGTCGCCGCGACGATCAATGTGCCGCACGCGATTTGGGTGCCGGAGGATGTGGAGGCAGGCGACTTCAATGGCGACGGCAAGGACGATCTGGCGATCGTGATGCGCGATCCGACCGGATCGACGAATTACCCGCCATTGAATATCGCGCTCAGTAACGGCAGCGCGCGCACGTTCGCCACGCCCGTGGCGTACGGCGAGCTGCACGCGTCCTTCGAGGCGTTGGTGCGCGATCTCGACGGCGACGGTCACCTCGACGTGCTGGTCACGGACGCCGCGGCGTTACGCGTGTTTCGCGGCAATGGCGACGGTACGTTCACCGCGTCACAAACATACGGCTCACGGTTCTCGGCAGGCTTGGCTATTGATGACTTTGATCACGACGGCGGATCGGATGTCGTTACGACGGCATATACCAATGCCGCCTTTGACTTGTTCATGAACGCGTGCGGTCGCGTGACATTGAATCTAACGTCGTCTGCGAATCCGTCGATTGAGGGTTCGTCGGTCACGTTTACCGCCACACGAACGCCACCGCTCGGCGCAACGCCAACCGGCACAATCACAATCAAGCGCAATACGACCGTACTGAACAGCGGCACTGGAGCGACTGTGAGCACCACAGTGAGCGATCTGCCGGCCGGTTCGCACACAATCACCGCCGAATACAGTGGCGACGCGCGATTCATTGCCACGACAGCGACATTGACACAAGTCGTAACCGCGACCTCTCTGTCCGCGCCGACAGGCTTCAATGCCTTCAGTACAGGCGGTTCCGCGCAACTGTCATGGACCGCAACGCCGAATGCGGACCATTATGAAGTCTGGCGTAATACGGGATCCGGCTGGGCATTTCTCAGCCAAACGTCCGTTCCCACATACACCGACGCCACAGCGCCGGCGTCGTCCGCCATTCTCTACAGAGCGCGCGCCGTCGCCGCGGGCGGCTCGACGTCACCCGACAGTGCACAAGACGCGACGTCCACCTACTCGTTCACGGACGCAACGCTCCAAGCCGGAGTGACGCGCGTGAAGCTCGCCCATCTCACCGAGCTGCGCACCGCCGCGAATGCGCTGCGCGTCCTCGCCGGCCTCACTCCTGTGAGCTGGGCTGAGCCGTCCCCGCAGCGCATCCGCGCCTCGCACATCACCGAGCTGCGCACGGCCGTCAACGAAGCCCGCACCGCCCTCGCGATCGGCGCGTTCTCGTTCACCGACCCGACCCTCACCGCCGGCTCGACGCCCGTCCGCGCCGTCCACTTCGAGGAGCTCCGAGCCGCTATTCGCTGACAATATGGAGGATGTTCCCGTCCGGGTCCTTGAACCACGCGCCGCGCATGGACCCGAAGACGTGCAGATCGCCGACGTGCGTCGCGCCCGGCAAGTCGTAGTGCTCGAACGTCACGCCGCGGCTTTTCAGCCACTCCACGAGCCCTTCGATGTTCTCGCGGACGTTCCACGTCGCGCTCGTCGCGCGATTCGTCCCCGCGAACTCCGACTCGTACACGAGCACGCGTGAGCTCCCGCTCTCATACACGCGCGGCCCATCCCCCTCGCCAATCCGCCGGAGTCCGAGGGTCCCTTCATAAAACCGCGCCGCCCGCTCGAGGTCGCGCACCGCGATCGTCGCCATCGCATCGTTGTGACCGAACATCCGCACATCGTAAAACAATCGTGAGCCAAGCGGGAAAGCGCCTCCCCCGTCCTTCTATATCTGCGAACGCAGAAAAGGAGGGAACCAATGGCCAGGCAACTCGAAATTGTCTTTTATGGGATGTCGTGTTTCGACCCATTACCGCGCGGCGGATATCGGGTCTTGTTCCCGGACGGTCGCAATCCCGCGCCGTTCGCAATTCCGCCGCATCGCGCCGCAATCTGGGTGCGCGAGCGTACCAGTAGCGCGGTCGCTCGCTGGCCGTGGTTCTCCGAGCGCAATGACTATGCGGTCGACGAGCCGCGCAAGGTCACAATCACCGGCATCAAGAAAACTCCGCTCGACACGTCGGAGCTCGACGGCCGGCTTGCGAACCTGCAGGACTCCGATCCCGGCTTCAAGATCGCCGCGAATCCATCGACGATCATGGAGTTGACGATCGATCGCGGGACGCTCTCCGCGCACTCGTTCCCGATTCTCGGCGGCATGACCGCCGTCCGCTGGATCGTCGACCGCGATGAGAAGACGCCCGTACGCTTCCAGTTCGACAACGACTACATCGAGATTCCCGCGGACGCCGTGCAGGTGATCCTCGCGAATGCCGGCGATCCCGACGAGGAAGCCCTCGGGCACTCGCCGGACAGCCACTTCCTGCTCTACAGAAAACTCGCCACGGAGAAGACCGGCGCGCTGGAGTACACGGCGCCGGCGGAGGCGCCGCAGGAGCTCGGCCTGATCATTCGCGAGCCGACGCATCGCTACGTCCACATGCGCACGCCGTTCATCGACTGCTCACCCGTTTTCAGTCATTGAAGAAATGACACAGGAGGATGTCATGACACAAGCAGTTTCGCTTCACATCGGAATCAACAACTTCGACGCCAATCACTATGGCATCACGGCGCCGCTCACCGCGTGTGTCAACGATGCCTATGCGATGAGGGACATTGCGAAGGCCCGCGGATTCAAGCCGACGGTGCTCATCGATCAGCAGGCGACATACAACGCAATCACGGGGTTTCTGCTGAAACAGGGCCGTGATCTCGGTCCGGGTGACACGTTGTTCGTCACATTTGCCGGACACGGGTCTCAGACGCCCGACCTCAATAACGATGAGCGGCCGCGCACGCTGGACCAGACGTGGTGTGCGTACGATCGGATGATCGTCGACGACGAACTGGCCGAGATCTGGATGACCTACCGCCGCGGCGTGCGCGTGCTCGTCGTCACCGACAGTTGCCACAACGCGTCGGTCGCGCGCAGCTTGGAACTGCTGTCGGCCATTGCGCCAGCACAACGGAGTCGCGACTTCATGGCATCGCGACGTGGGTTGCCGCCTTTGATCGGCGACGTCGTTGGCGGCCAGACGATTCAGGGTTATCGCGCCCTGCCGCCGGAAAATCGCGCGTTCGTGCAGGCTAACTATCGCGATCTCTACGCCGCCGTCCAGCGCGAGACACTCGGCGGTGAACGCGCAAAGTACAAGGCCACCGTGCTGACGCTCTCCGCATGCCGCGATGAGGAGGTCGCTGCCGACGGCGACACGCACGGTCTCTACACGACCAAGCTGCTCGATGTGTGGAACGAGGGCGCGTTCGCGGGCAACTACCGACAGTTCCAGGATCAGATCGCGACGGCCGTGTCATCCGCGGCGACACTCGCATCGCAGGTGCAGAACCCGCAGTATGTGATCTACGGCGAGCCCAACGATGCATTCGAGGCGGAGCAGCCGTTCAGTGGCGGTAGTGTCCCGCCGACCGGTGTGATCACGAAGTCGAGTATGACGGTGTATCCGCCGATTTCGTCGAACGGCGACAACGACAACGACGGTTCGTCTCGCGTCAAGCTCACGATCCCCCCGGCCCTCGTCACCAGTCTCATCGCCAACCGCGAGGTCCTCATCAGCTTCTCCGAAAGCTGACGAGCTCGCATGCTAGACTTCCTCCCCTCAGGTCCGAATCCAAAAGGGGAGGAAGTCCATGCGCGCGTTTCGCTCCGCGGTCGTAGTGGCATCGCTCATCCTCATCGGCATCGCGCCCGTCGCGTCGGCCGCGAAAAAATCCCTCGGCATCAAGCTCCGTGACGCCGCCCTCGGCTCCGCGGCCGGCAAAGGCGCCGAGTTCGCGGTCAAGCTCGCCGGCGGTCTGCTCTATGACAACGTCTGTCCGCCCAAGACGCCCAGCGAGAAGGCCGCCGCCTTCCTCTGCTCCACCCTCGGCAGCGTCACCGGCCGCGCCGACGAGGAGTGGCAGGCCAAAGTCGACGAGAAGCTGGGAGAGATCAGCAACCAGCTCAAGGAAGTCGACAAGAATCTCGAGAAGATTCAGGGCACGCTCTTGAAACAGCACGAGGCGATGGACGACCAGTTCAATCAGGTCTCCGTCAACGTCGCCGCCACAAAGGTGCTCGTGCGCGTCGAAAACCTCTGGGAGCGTTTCCAGGCGCAGGTCCAGAATCCCAAAGACCTGCGCAAAGACGCGCTGGTGACCTTCGCCAAAGAGATCGCCGTCACGGAGAAGCTGCACACGAAGCTCGGCGACCTCAATGCGCGATGACGACGCCGATCTCGAGCAAGGACAGCCAGCCTCTCCTGCGCTTCCCGTTCTACAAGTGGCGCAAGGCGCACAATTACGAATACCCGCATCACATGTTCAATGACGTCAATCCGATGAAGCTCTATGACTTCGCGGAAAAGAAATTCATGTATTTCCGCACGGAGGAGCAGAAGGCATATCTCCTCTACCTGTGGGCGGCGGAAATCCTCGAGTCGCAATGCGAAATGGATCCCGCCAATTGCACGCGTCCGCCGATGACGTCGCGCGAATTCGCCACGACCTTCGAACGCTACACGCGCAAGCAGGTCGAGACCTTCAATGCGTCCGTCGACTGGTGGCTGTTCTCTTATGGATTCCCGCACGAGGAAAATCCGAACTTTCTCCCGGAGGAAACGGACGAAATCCTCGTCCGCGCGCATTTTCTCAACTCGTCCATTCTCGGGAATGCTGAGGGGTTGTGGGGACGGGCGATCTCGATGGGAAATGCGTGGGATGGCGCGCTCACAGTCGAATGCAGCGGAAAATCACAGACGCTGACGCCAGCCCTCACCTACACGGTGCCGGTCGAGGATAAATACGGCCCGCTCGACTGGTGGATTTCGCGCGAAGGCAACCGCGTCTATGACGAGGCGCGTTTCTCCAATGAGTGGCGGATCTATCAATATCAGTTCGAGAGCGCGAAAGTCGGCCCGTGCAAAGTGCAGGAGCGCCTGCCGAAGGGCGGCATGCTCGCGTGGGTCGACCCTGAAGTCGAAGTCACGCAGGTGCAGAACGGCTCGCAGAAGTTTGCGTCCGGCAGCTTCATCGCCGTGCAGCGCGCGGGCGGTACATATGCGCTGGCGTCCGGCCCATGGATCCGCCGCAATGATCCCTGGCGCGAGGACGGCGGTACCGCGACGCAGAAGGACGTCCGCTTCGACTGGCTCATTGAAACGAATCGTGCGGTTCCCTGGGCGTCCATGCTTCACGAGGGCAAAGGCGAGTGGACGTTCGGCAAAGGCAGCCGCGTCAAGAACTCATTACAGATCTACTTCTACAACAACAAGCGCATTTACTTTCCCGAAGACGAGCAGATGAAACTGCATTTGTGGCAGAGCCACAATTGCGCGAAAGTCTGCCGCAGCCGCGCCATTGAAGAAGCCGTGTTCGATTACGACATCGAGAACGACGACTCGTCGAGCGGCAAGGGGAAACTCGACGCCGTCGTCTCCGTGTTCTTCGCGCCGTTCGTGCAGGACCCGTCGTACGGCGGCCGCAAACACGCGAAAGAGCTCGGCCACACGAACGGCATCAACATCGACGGCTCGTATGGCTCGACCGGCGATCACAAGACGAAGCGCGTCACCGGCCCGCTGACCGGCACCTTCAAACGCGCCGACCGCGGATTGCCGAACCTCCTGCAGTACCTCATCGAATACGACCTCGAGACCGAGGGCCGCGGCGTCTCCGCGACGCGCTGGTACATCCGCGCGAAGCTCACGCCGAACCAGTTGTTCATCACGCGGTGATGAAACGTTTTTCCCGCTGACGCCACTATCCATCCGGCGGTTGGGTCCGCCGGATGGAGGGCGTCATGGTCGAACTGTACCCACAACTCGTCGTCGGCGGCTTCGAGACCGTTCGCAAAGAGACGCGCGAGCAATTCTTTCCCACGTTGGCCGACGTCGCCGGGCCGAGCGCGCTGTACACGGAGCTCGATCAATTGCGCGTCGCGGGCGCGCCGCTCGACGCGTGGAAGGACGTCGCGCAGCAGGCGCTCACGTGCCGGCCACTCGCATCGGATGGCCGCGTGCTGCTCGATGCGCATCGCGATCTCGACGCCGCGGCCTCGATGCTCGACGCGAGCGACGTCGATTGTGCGATCCAACGCGCTGCCGGACACGCCGAATCGACGCATGACCTCGCGTACATCGGCGACTCGCTTCTCGCGAACCTCGTCCTCGCGCAGAACCAGCTCGCGGTCGAAGCCGCGCATCGCCTGTTGAAAGTCGCGTGGATCGTGAAGAGCCTCAGCAAAGGGTGGATGCTGCAGAAGCTCTGTCGCGACCTCGACGCGCCGCCGTCGACGAAACCCGACGAACAGTCGCATCGCGAGTACGTGCGCCGGTTCTGGCGCATCGGCGCGATCTCCATTCCGCTGCATCTGCCTGCGCCGCGGCAGGGCGCGTGGCCGGCGGCCGGCTATCTCGAGGCCCACGCGCAATCGGCGGCATCCGAAGAGCCGGAGGTCGACGTGCGCGCGATCGCGACGGAAGCGAAGGCACTGCGCGAGGCGCGCGCGGATCTCGAGCGCGCCGAGGAGGCGCAACGCGTTGCGGCGCGAAACGCGATGCGGATGAACGGGCAATTCACGGCGCGTTTGTCGCGCGAGGACGATCCCGCCCAGCGCGTTCAGACGAAAGGCGCACCCGCGGATCAGCGTACGGAGAATCCGGACAAGAACGCGCCCGCATTGAGCGCGCCGCCGAGCGTCGCGCAATACGTATCCCCGCAAACGAAAGAGGCGCTCGCAGCCCTGGGCGTCGACATCGACAGCGGCGGACTCGCACTCGCGCGCTCCGCGATCGACCGTCGCTTCGCAGCATTGCAGTCGAAGGCCGGTCGTCCTGTCGCCAGCGTGCCGGTCATTCAAGTCGGCAGCGTCATCGTCGAGGCGAATCCCGCCGCGTTCGCGGAGATCCTCTGCGGCGAACCGGAGAAACGTTGCCATTGTGAGCTCTTGCGCGAGCTTGCGCGCAAGCATGGCGAGAAGCCGCAGGTCCGCCTCCTCGGCACCGGCTTCGCGTTTCGCATCCGCCAGCATCTGAAGCGCTACCTTCGCTCCGAGCTCGTTCACACCGAGCCGGTCCTCGGACAGACGGAGCGCAGCGTGTCGTTCCGCGACCTCAATCGCGTCGAGGAATTCCAGGAGACGCTCACGAGTCGCGAGACCTTCGACGAGCGCGAAACGACGTCGCACGATCAATTCGAATTCGCGAGCGAGGTCGCGCAACAGACGGCCGAGGAGCACAAGGCGTCGGCGGGGATGACGATGTCGGCGTCTTATGGAACTGTGTCCGTGTCGGGGAGCGTCAGCGCGTCGACCGCATCCGCGTCCAGTGAGGCCACGCAGACCGCCGTCAAGAATGCCAAAGAAGTCATGGTCAAGGCGGTCAAGCGCATTCAGGAAAAAGTGCAGGAGCGGCGTTCCATTCTGCAGATTCGCGAGACCGAGCGCAAAAACTCATTCAGTATCAACAATGTCGGCAAGCCGAGCTTCACCGGTTTCTATTACGCGATCGACAAGGAATACGAAAACCAGTTGATCCGCGTCGGCAAGCGGCTGATGGTGCGCTTCGCCATGCAGCAGCCGATGGCGTTTCTGCTGCACTGTCTCGCGACGGCGCGGCCGGAGAATTCGACGCTCGAGAAGCCGATCGCGCCGTCTGAGCTCAATGATGCGGTCCTCGGCAACCTGACGTCGTTTCTTTCGATTGACGCCACGAATTACGCGGCCTGGGCAGCGTTGTATGACGCGGAAGGCGTGAAGCCGCCTCCGGCCAACGTCATCGTCTCGCACGGCGTCGCGAACGATTGGCCGAGCAAGGCCTGGGTCGCGGCAACGGCGTCGATCGAGATTCCCGAGGGATACGAGGCGGTTTCGGCGAACGTGAGCTTCCTCTACTCTCCCGGGAGCGGCCGTTACGTCAACGGCTTCCTCGGCACCGCCTACTTCACGGAAGCCGGAGGCACGCTCGCGCTCGATCGCGAACAGGGCAAGATCACCACAACGTGGCGCGGCAACGTCGAGGAGTACGCGCTCAATTACGTCATCACGTGCGCGCCGAGCGCACAAATGATGACGAAGTGGAAAATCGACACATACAAAGCGATTCTCGACGGCTACAACAAGAAGAAATCCGCATACGACAGTCAGGTGCAGGTTGCAGGGATCGAGATCGAGGGGCGGAACCCGCTGATCAATCGCAAGCTCGTCGAAGAAGAGCTTCAGAAATTCGTCCTCGGCGCGCTCTATCCGCCGTTCTATTACCGCGGCTTCGATTCCATCCGCTTCGGCTATCAATGCGGTGAAGACGGCCGTCCTGTGACCGGCGCGATGCCCGTCCCGGAACCGGACTTCAAGGACGCGTATGCGGAGATGCCGTGGGTGACGTTCTTCCTCGCGCTGTTCGAGTGGAAGAACATGACCTACCAATTCCTCCCATACGACTTCGGGAAACGCGAGCGCTGGTGCACGCTGCGCAGGCTGCAGGACGTCGACGCATTCTTCGAGAGCGCAATTACGGCGGGATATGTCGTCGTCGACGTTCCCGTCTCCGCGCAGATGACGAACGCGTTCCTGCACTTCTATCAAACGCAGGAGATCTGGAACGGCGGCGACATGCCCGTGTATGGCGATCCGATGTTTCAGGAGATCGCCATCTCGATCAAGGAGTCCGAGAACCTCGGCGACGGCGAGGTGGACGGCAGTCCCTGGACGACGATCGTGCCGACGCCGCTGGTTTACGTGAAAGACGATCCGCCGGCCGACCTGTGAGCGTGAGCGTTCATCATGAGCCGGATTCGATTGGGCGACATCCGTTATCTCGCGCTCGAAGGCGGCGGCGGCAAAGGCACGTGCTATCTAGGCGCGCTCCATCTGCTCTCTGACGATTCATTGCAGGGAAACTCGCCGCCGCTTCTCCCGCTGAACGCGCAGAGCCGCATTCGCGGCATGTCGGGCGCGTCGGCGGGCTCGATCGTCACGTACATGCTCGCGATCGGCATGACCGCGAAGCAGATCGAAGCGGAGATGAACAGCAAGGTCGACTACGACCCGACGCGCGACGACGCGATTCGGAAGTCGGGCACGACGCCCGTCTTCAATACGTTTTTCGAAAAGCCGCAGCCGGGCATGTATAAAGCCGTCGGCTACAAGCGCGGCCGGAACGTCTCCGGGTACGCAGCCGACATGCTGACCATACGCAAGAGTAAGGCTCTGGAGGGAGTCAACAGCGTCGTCAAAGAGCTCTTTCCGATGATGGTGTCGGAAACGAAGTCCGGGCAGTTCATCGACTCGTACAGTGCAGCACTCGCCGCGGGTCAGCGTAATTGGATCGCGTATTCAGCAGCCTATCCGTTTCTCGGCGCCGCACTCGACAACATTTCGAGCGTCATCAAGTCCTCGCGGTTGAAAGGTCTCGACAGCGACGGCATCGAAGGGCTCGCTCGACAGAAGCCGTTGTGGCCGCAACTGCTTCACTGCTTGCTGTTCGATCGCGGACTGCTCTCGGGAAATGCGGTTCGCGAATACGTCCGCTACCTCACGCGCGAATATCTCAAGCCGTCGAATTTCACCGGCCGCGCGCTACCGCACACGTTCACCGATGCGTCGATGCAGCAGCGGAATCCGTCCGAGCTCACGTTTCGCGACCTCTATCAGATCACCGGTTCGAAGCTCGTCCTCATGGGTACCAACATCACGACGAAGGCGAGTCTCCCGTTTTCCGTCGACGCGACACCTGATTTTCCCGTCGTCGATGCAGTGTGCCTGTCGATGTCCATTCCGATGCTGTTCAAGCCCACATGGATTGCCGGCGAAGTGAACCTCAGTGCTGATCGAGCATTCAATTACAAGTACAAGGGATTTTTTGTCGACGGCGGAATGCTCGCGAACATCCCCATTCACGCGTTCGATTACGAAAACGATAATCCGCATCGCGGTGTACAGCATCCGTACGTCTTTGGCATTGGACTCGCGGACGGCGTCGATCGAAACGAGAATCCCGGATTTCAAAAGGATCCGTCTTACATGCGCTTTCGCGAAGCCAAGCGCGCGAAGGCGGTGCAAAAAGGGACGCCCGCCGACGAGCAGCAGGAGGCGCTCAAGAAGCAGCGCGCGATGGACGAGGCGATCAATCGCTACCTGCATCGATCGGATACGGAGCGCAACGGCCTGCCGAACATGTCCGCGACGGACGAGCGGCGTTCTTTCAATCTCGATCCGGGCGGCTTCGACTACACGATTCGACCTCTGCGCCGTCTCCTCGCGCCGTTCGCGATCTTCGGCGACCTCGCCGGCAATCTCATGGGCACGCTCATGGATTTCACGCCCGAGGCGGGACAGTTCCGGACGCCGGAAGAGCGGGAGCGGTACGTACCGCTCGACGCGTACGACATCACGCTGACGTCGTTCACGCCCGACCCGAATCTCGCGACGTTCGTGAACGTGCGGTCGTTCAACAAGCTCTTTTGGTACTTCTTCCGGCACCGCCCGCCCGAGGACAAGATTCAACAGTACTTCCCGGGCTACGAGCCGCCGCCGGTGGGGCTGCCTCGCTACGACGGCCCGAAGTCGCCTACAAATGACTGATCAGACTGCACTTAGCCACCACGGTCCAACTCACCTGCAAAAAAAGCTTGCATGTGCACAGGTGTTATAGTTAACTACAACACCTAATCCGAGCTTCCCCGAAATGGACCGTGAATGGAACGACAGCCAGCCCATCTACCGCCAGCTTCGCGATCACGTCGTCGGCCTCATCCTCGACGGAATCCTGAGCGAGGGCGATCCGCTGCCCTCCGTCCGCACGGTCGCCGCCGACTTTCGCGTCAACCCGATCACGGTCCTCAAGGCGTATCAGGAGCTCGTCGACGAGCAGCTCGTCGAGAAGAAGCGCGGCCGCGGGATGTTCATCACCACCGGCGCGCGCGAGCTGTTGTTGCAGGCGGAACGCGGGAAGTTTCTCGCCGAGCACTGGCCCCGCGTTCAGGAAACGATGCGCCGCCTGGGCATTTCGGCCGAGGAGTTGATGGGGAACAAGAATGGAGAGGGGCGCTGACGCGATGGCTTGCATAGAAGCGCGCGGACTGCGCAAGGCATACGGCAGCACCGTCGCATTGGACGGCCTCGATCTGCGCGTCGAGGATGGCCGCATCCTCGGCCTCATCGGTCCCAATGGCGCCGGCAAGAGCACCGCGCTCAATGCCATTCTCGGCCTCACCCGTTATGACGGCGAATTATCCGTTCTCGGACGGAATCCGTGGACCGAGCGCGATCAACTCGTGCGCGACGTCGCATTCATCGCCGATGTCGCCGTTTTGCCGCGATGGATTCGCGTGCGCCAGGTGCTCGATTACGTCGGCGGCGTGCATCCGCGATTCGATCGCGCAAAGGCAGAAGGATTTCTGGCGAAGACGAACATCAAGAGATCGAGCAGAGTGCGCGAATTGTCGAAAGGCATGGTCGCGCAACTGCACCTCGCGATCATCATGGCCATCGACGCGAAATTACTCGTGCTCGATGAGCCAACGCTCGGCCTCGACATTCTCTATCGCAAGCAATTCTATGACTCGCTGCTGACCGACTATTACGACAGCAGCCGCACCATTCTCGTCACGACGCATCAGGTCGAGGAGATTCAGGACGTCCTCACCGACTTCA
The DNA here is from genome assembly GCA_035276365.1 of Thermoanaerobaculia bacterium. GTDB lineage: Bacteria > Acidobacteriota > Thermoanaerobaculia > Gp7-AA8 > Gp7-AA8 > QHVT01. Next base: position 11,592 of record DATELS010000630.1, on the reverse strand, counting down.
TGTTCATTCATCGCGGACGCATTGTGCTCGACTCGAGCATGGAGACGTTCGAGTCGCGCTATGCGCAGGTGATGGTCAATCCGCAGCACGTCGCCGCCGCACGCGCATTGAAGCCGATACACGAGCGACAAATTTTCGGCCGCAGCATTCTGCTCTTCGACGGTGTCGATCGACAGCAGCTCGTTGCTCTCGGCGAAGTGCGCACGCCGAGCATTGCCGATCTCTTCGTCGCGGTGATGGAGCAGCAGGGAGCGGCGGCGTGAGCGACGTCCGTCCCTTCAACTGGTCCGTGCGGCGCGAATTGTGGGAGAACCGGTTTCTCTATCTCGCGCCGCTCGTCGTGTCCGCGTTCGTGCTGCTCGGCACGTTCATCAGCGTTGTCGCGTTGGCGCATCGGCTCAGGACCATGCGCGCGATGGACGCTGTGCAATGGCACAAGACCGTAGTGACGCCGTTCAGCATGGCGCCGGCGCCGATCCTTTTCACGACGTTTCTCGTCGGCATGTTCTATTCGCTCGACGCGCTGTACGGCGAGCGTCGCGACCGCAGCATCCTCTTCTGGAAGTCGCTGCCGGTCTCGGATCGCACGACAGTGCTGTCGAAGGCAGCCATTCCTCTGGTCATGCTTCCGCTCATCGGCATGGCCATCGGCCTCGTCGTGCAATTCATTCTGCTGATGCTCAGCGCGCCCATCTTCGCGGGCCACGGAATGAGTCCCGCGACCGCGCTGGGCGAATTCCGATTTTTCCAGGAGCCGATCGTCATGGTCTATGGCCTGACCGTGCACTCGCTGTGGATGGCGCCGATCTATGCGTGGCTCCTGTTCGTCTCCGCGTGGGCGAAGCGGATGCCGGTGCTATGGGCGACGCTGCCGCTCGTCGCGATCGGAATCCTCGAACGCCTCGCCCTCGGCACGACGCATTTCGCCGCGCTGGTGAAGTACCGCTTCATGGGCGCGATGCACGAGGCGTTCGTCCCGCAAAACGCCGTGATGATCGACCGGCTCGCGGATCTCGATCCCGTACGTTTTCTGACGGCGCCCGGTTTATGGACCGGCCTCATCGCGGCGGCCGCATTTCTCGCGGCCGCGGTTCGATTGCGACGCAATCACGAGCCGATCTGACCCGTATTGAACCTGTTCCGGAGGGAATTCATGAGTACAACTGTCTTCACAAATCGGATCGAGCTCGTTCCCGCAGCGGAAAAAGCTCTGAATTTCGCCGCGCGCTTCTGGTTCGCGGTCAGCGTTCTCGGACAATGGGCGTTTCTCTATTACATCGTCGCCTTCTATGGCACGTCGACCGCGCAAGGGAACTTTCAGGCGTGGACGAAGAACAAGTTTCTGTACAAGGGCTACGTTCCGGGGGACAGGGCCGGGAACCTCGCCTTCGCCGCGCACGCGTTGCTCGCCGCCGTGATCGCGTTCGGCGGCGCGGTGCAGATCATCCCGCACATCCGCAAGCGTTGGCCGCGCCTTCATCGTTGGAACGGACGCACGTTCCTGACGACTGCACTCGCATTGAGCGCATCCGGCCTGTACATGGTGTGGATCCGCCGGTCGACGCCCGGTCTTTATGGCGCGATCGGCGTCAGCCTCAATGGCGTGTTGATCATCCTCTTCGCCATTCTCGCGTGGCGGACGGCCGTGCAGCGCAACATGATCGCGCATCGGCGGTGGGCGCTGCGCACGTTCATCGTGTCGAATGGCCAATGGTTCACGCGCATCGGCATGATGGCGTGGATGGTCCTCAATCACGGCAAGGATCGCGGCTTCTTCCGCGTCTGGACGTTCGGCAGCTACCTGTTCCCGCTGCTGATCCTCGAGCTCTATCTGTGGGCTAAGGACAGTACGAGCTCCGGACGACAGTACGCGGTGGCCGGTGTCCTCTTCGTCCTCACGCTCCTCTCCGGCCTCGGCATCTCCGTGCTGACGGTGTTCTACGGGAAGCTGCTGTGATGAGTCCGCGCACGCTCGCCCGCACGGCGGGACTCTTCTATCTCCTGACGATCATCACCGGAGGCGTCGCCTTCGCGCTCGCCGAGAAGCTGTTCGTCGTCCGCGATGGCGCAGCCACGGTCGCCAACCTCCTCGGGCGCGAGTCATTGATGTATCTCGGATTCGCGACGAATCTCTTGTCGAGTGTCTGCTACATCGCCGTGACGGCGCTCTTCTACAGAATCTTCAAAGCCGTCGACGCGACGACGTCGCTCGCCGCCGCGTTCTTCAGTCTCGTCGGATGCGCGATCGGCGCGATCAGCGTCCTGTTCTACGTCGCGCCGATGGCCATCCTGCACAGTGCGAAATTCCAGGCGATCTTCAGCGCGACGCAGATTCAGGAGCTCGTGCTGCTGTCCTTCCGGCTCAGCGCGCGCTGCACGAACATCGGCTTCGTCTTCTTCGGCGTGTATTGTCTGTTGATCGGCACGCTCATTGTGCGCGCGACGTTTCTGCCGCGCGTGGTTGGAATGCTGATGCTGTTCGCAGGACTCGGCTGGCTCACCTTCCTGTGGCCGCCGCTCGTCAATGCGCTCGCGCCCTTCAACTTCCTTCCGGGATTCGTCGGCGAGGCCACGCTCACATTTTGGCTGCTCATCGCGGGAGTGAATGCGGAGCGTTGGACGCTGCAGGCAGGAGCCTCTCAATGAACTATTCATTGATCGCATGGGTGCACATCCTCGGCGGCATCACCGGCATGCTGTCCGGCTTCCTCGCGCTCTTCGCGCGCAAAGGCGGACGCATGCATCGCAAGGCGGGCAACATCTTTGTCGTGGCGATGCTGATTATGTCCGCCGGCGGCGCCTACAGCGCGTTTCAGAAGTCGCAGCCGCTGAATATCGTCGCGGGAACGTTCACGTTCTACCTCGTCGGCACGGCGTGGCTCACGGTGCGGCGGCGGCAGGACAGAATCAGCGCCGGCGATTATGCGTCGCTTCTCTTTGGCATCGCCACCGTCACGATCGCCATGATCCTTGGCCAGCGCGGCGGGAGGGAGGCGATCGGCGCGACGGTGTTCGGATCGATTGCGCTGCTTTGCGTGATCGGCGACGTGCGCTTGCTCGTCCGCGGCGGCATCGCCGGCGCGCAACGCATGGTGCGCCACTTGTGGCGCATGTGCTTCGGTCTCTTCATCGCCGCCGGCTCCTTCTTCCTCGGCCAATCCTCGGATCCCGTGTTTCGTCGCACGGGACTGCGCGCGCGGCTGTTTCCGCCCGAGATCCGCAAGACAGGACTGAACGCGATTCCGGTGCTCGTGATCATCGGCATGATGCTGTTCTGGCTCGGCCGCGTGTGGTTCACGAACACCTACAAGACGCCGCGCACGGCCGAGCCATTACCTCGCAGGTAATGGCCGCGCCGCCGCGCGCGGTGTAGATTGCGCGGCATGAGCCGGCAAGCGGAGCGCGTCGTCGAAACCGAGAGTGCATTCGGGCTACTGCTTCGCGAGTGGCGCGCGCGACGCCGCGTCAGCCAGCTCGATCTCGCGGTCGAGGCGGGCGTGTCGTCGCGTCATGTCAGCTTCATCGAGACCGGCCGCGCGCAGCCGAGTCGCGAGATGGTGCTGATGCTCGCGCGCGTGCTGGACGTTCCGTTGCGCGATCGCAACGAGCTGCTCATGTCGGCCGGCTATGCGGCGATGTATCGCGCGACCGATCTCGACGCGCCCGCGCTCGAGCAGGCGCGCCGCGCGCTCGACTTCATGCTGCGGCAGCAGGAGCCATATCCGGCGATCGTCGTCGATCGCAATTGGACGATTCTCAAGGCGAATAATGGCGCCGCGCGGCTCGTGGAAACCTTCGCGGATGCCGAGGGGGCGGGGGAGTGGGGCGGGAACGCGATGAGGCTGATGTTTCACCCGCGCGGATTTCGTCCGCACATTGTGAATTGGGAGGCGATGGCCGCCGCGCTCATTCAATGGCTGCACCGCGACGTTCTGAGCGGCCTCGGCGGCGCACAAACGCGCGAGCTGCTGCACGAACTGTTGTCGTATCCCGGCGTTCCGCCGCGCTGGCGGACGCTGGACCTCGATGTGTCGACCGCGCCATTTCTCGCCATCGATTTTCGCAAAGACGACCATCACCTTCGTTTCTTCTCCACCCTCACCAGCCTCGGCACCCCGCACGACATTACATTGCAGGAATTGCGCATTGAGGCGTTCTTCCCCGCGGATGCGGCCACAGAGGCCGCCTACGCCACTGTGACGTTGTGACACATCGTCGGTCGCAGATTGAGGATCTCGATTGTGGCCTTGGCGATGAAATCCGGCAGCGGCGTGGGGTCATTGAGGAGCGTCGAGAGATTCTTGCGCGGCCGCAGTCGCACATAACGCGGGACGGGACCGCCGGCGAGCATGCGATACCACAGCGTCTCGTTCTGCAATGACGACTGTTGCGCCGCGAGCGCCGCTTCGAAGTCGCTCTGTGAGACCGGCGCGACGTCGACGGTCATCAGCTCGACGCGCGGAGTTGCCGCGGGGACACCCGTGCCATTGGAGAGCGCGGGCAGGAACTCATACAGCCCATGCCCGAGAAATTGCCCATGCGGCGTGACGTTGGAGACATTGTCCCGCTCATCCTCCGCCGGCGACACCGGACTATCGAGATCCGCCGCCGAATGCCCGAACGTCGCATAAACGAGCCACCGCTGACGCTCGCCCGCCCACACCGTCCACCCGTACCACGTCCAGCGATCGCCGGCATTGCGATGCCACTCCATGTGCCGGATATACCCCGCCTCGAAATCGACTGTATCGCCGTCGTGAGGCCGCAAAACCGAAATGCGCGCATAAGGACCGTCTGACATTCGGAAAATCCTCCCGAAGTCAGGATCGGTCCTCATGCGCGCAGGTTCAATTACGCGCGAGGTAATGGTGCGTCAGTCCGGCTTCACGTCGATCGTCCGGCCGAGCCACGCCTTTCCGGCGTAACTCCATTCCGTCGGCGCGCTGGGCGAGTACCACTTCTCGCCCGTGCACGGTCCGGGTCCATTGGGGCAGCTCGTGCTCTCGTCCGTGGCAACCTGGTCGATCTTGGTCGGCTGAAACGGAAGCGAGGTCACGACGGGAATCGGGAAATTCTTGATCGCAATCGTGCCGGCCTGACGGGAAATCGCGGCATTGCTCATCTGCGCGCCGGAAAGCTTCGCGGCGCTGAAGTCCGCGCCCTGCAGGCAGGCGTTGTTGAGCGTCGCTGAGGCGAGGCTCGTTCCGGCGAACGTACAGTTGACGAGACAGGCGTTCGCAAAAAGCGCCGAGGCCATCGACTTGTTCTCGATGTTCTGGAACGACACGCCGGCGAGGTAGGCGCCGGTGAATTGCGCGCGCGGCAGTGTTGCGCTGTCGAACTTTCCTTTACCGAAAATGATTGCGTAGCTGAAGTTCGCGCCGTTGACCTGGCCCGTCGTGCTGCCGAGGGTGGCGCCGATGAAGGTTGCGTCCATGAGCATCGCGTAAGAAAGGTCCGCGACGTCCGTCCCCTCGCTCTGCAGTTTCGCGTAGCTGAAGTCGGCGCCGACCAGGAGCGAGCCGCCGGTCATCGTGATGCCGCGCAACGTCGCGTAGGTGAATTTCGCGCGCTTCAGATCCACCTTGTGCATTTTCGCTTTGGTGAGATCCGCGTAGCTGAAATCCGGCGGCTCCTTTTCATCATCCGCCTCCGCGTTGTTCAGTTTCACGCCGCGCATGCGCGCGTACGTGAAGTTCGCGTTCGTGATGTCGCGTCCGTCCAGGTTGTAGTCGTCGGGAAAGATCGCCGAGCGCGCCTGGAAGTCCGTGAGATTCATCGGAAGTGTGCCGTTGATCGTCGCGCCCTCGAGATCGAGCCACGACCAGTTCTTGAGGCCCAACAGCGCGATCGGGATCGTGACGCGTTTCAGGATCGCGTGCACGGGCGTCGTCGCGTCGTACCACGTCACCGGCTGCGGCGAGAACACCGCCTTCGTCAGATCGCAGCCGCTGAAATCGATCGCGAGGAACGTTGCGCCGGTGAAGTCCGTGTGCGCGTCGAACGTCGCGCCGGTGAGCACCGCGCCGTCGAGCTTCGCGTTCGTGAATTTCGCGCCGGAGGCAGCGGCGGAATTCAGTTTCGCCTTTTTCAGCTCCGCCTCGACCAGCTTCGCGCCCGCGAGCTTCGCCGACAGGAACGACGCATCGTTCAGCTTCGCCTTCGTGAAGTCGACGCCCGACAAGTCATTGCCGTCGAACTTCGCGCCCTCGAGCTTTGCCTCGAGGAACTTCGTTTTCGCCGAAAACTTCGCCGACTTCAGGTCGGCCGCCCCGAACGTGCAATGACTGAGATCCGCATCCTCGAAATGCGTTCCGCTCAGTGTGGCGTCCGTGAAATCGCACCGCGGCAGCGTCGCGCCGCTGAAGAACGTGAATTCATCGCATTTGACCTTCTTGAGCTTCGCACCCGACAGCGTCGTCCGCGCCAAAGACGCGCGGCGCAGGTCCGCCTCGCTGAGATCGATCTCGTCGAATTGCCGGTCGCTCAGCAGGACGAACGTCAGGTCGGCGCCTTTCATGTCCGTGTCGTTCCACACCTTCACGGGAATGCGCCGCCACGGGTCGATGAACTGCCACCCCGGCTTCGGCAGCCAGAAACGAAAACCGCCGTCTGTGGTTGCGACGATCTCGCGGGGATCATCCCGCCTGTAATCGATCAGACGGAACGTGTCCGGTCCGGTGAAGGAGATGAACGCGGCCGTCGCTCGCGCAGGTTCGGCGATGCAGTGACCTTGCGCGTAATCGCCGTTCACCTGCAGCTTGAGAAAACCGCCGCCGGGATCCGTAGCCTTCGCGGGAATGTGCTGGAAGACGACGGAGAAGTCCCCGCCGTACATCGCGAACACGGCCGCATCGCTTTCGGACGTCGAGCCGCCGACGTTGAATCCCTTGTCCACCGTCAGATAGTGGACGGGATTGATGTTCACGGCGAGCTTGTACTTTCCGTAATACCGCAGCCCCGATCCGCCGACGTCTATTGCTTCGGTGCTGGTGGAATCCATTGGCTCACCGACGGCTCGGGCCGTCCGTCCTTTCCTTCGAAGATCTCGTAGTTCAGCGCGAAGAGATTGCGCATCAGATCGACCGTCAGCTTGTCCGCGGCGAAGTTCGGCGTCTCGACGAGGAAGTTCCCGTTCGGCTCGTAGATGTCCACGAAATACTTCTCCGGCTTCGACTCGTCGGTGAACCGGAGCACGTACAGATAGCCCTTGGCCTCCACGGCGAGATCGAGGAACTGCGACTCCGCGCCTTTGCGGAGCTGCATGTACGGTTGGTCGGCCTTGGGGCCGAAGTATGGAACCGGATTTCCGTGGATATCGAACGCCTGAATGCGCGCGTTGACCGCCTCCAGAATCAGGACGCGCCCGTCGAGTCCCGTCGCAATCGCGCGCGGACCGTTGATCAGACCGTCGCGGAAGCCTTCGCCCGACGCCATCGTCGCCAGCGGCGCCTTCTCATCCTCGACCGGTGCGGCGGGGAGGTTGAGCAGGAAAAGCTTGTGGCGGTTGAAGCTGATGCCGATCACCACGCCCTGTGGATGAAGGATGTAACGGTCGACGGCCACCGGGAAACGTCCCCAGCTCTTTCCCGTCTGCGTATCGAGATCCGGCGCATACGCCTTGTGCTTCTCCGGGTCGTACTTCAGCGCGATGCGGCGCAGATGAAGCCCGCTGCCGGCGCGGTCTTTATCGAATTCCCCACGCGAGGAGTCGACGAAGAAGTTGCGTCCCGTTCCGTCTTCGGGACTCGTCGGGTCATACAGCACGCCCGCTGCGACCGAGAATCCGACCGGCGGCACCGCATAACCCTCCTCGGGTCTACCGAGTGCAGAGAGGTTCTGCACCGTGTAGAGCGGACCGTCGACCGGCGGCGTCCCCTTCCGATCGGCGGGAACATGCAGCCCCGTGGCCTGCCATGAGTAGCCGATCATTCCCGTCCGAGTCGCGGTCGTGATCGACATCAGGCGCTGAATGATCTTGCCCTCGAACGGCGACGGCGAAACGCGCGTCTTGTCCGGCGGCGTCGTCGTCTCGATCCACTGATGCTGCTTCAGCTGCGGATTGAATCCCATCTTTCCCTTGTGCTTGTAGACGGAGTCGATCGTGAGCGGAACTTCGTTGGTCTTGATGTCGAAGCCCATCTTCAGCGTCGAGCCGTCCGTTCCCTTCGCGTCGAACCACGCGGAGTCGCCCTGGCCGGCCTGCCAGCCGTTGTCGGCGTAGAACACCGCGTACGCCTTCACGCGGCCGCCCGCGGGCGCGCTGTAAAACGTGACCGTGATCGGATCCTGCTTCCGGCCGCTGATCGTGAACTCCTGCTGCGGGATCGTGGCGCCGGAGTCGTAGACCACGCTGACGACGTAGCGAACGGCGAGATCCGGGAAGACGTGCGACACGCGATCCGGCTCGAGCGTGACTTCGATGTTGATCGAGCGCGTGATCTCGACTTCGTATTTCCACGGTGAGGAGAGCACCTCGATGATCGTCTGGCTGAGCTGCGCCGCGGTGACGGCTCCGCTGACGATGGTCGTGAAGACGTTGAGGAACGGCGCCGCGCGCTGCGCCGCGCCTTCGGCCACTTTCTGCAGCAGCCAGCGGCCGAGGGCGGTCGCGGGCGAGAGCAGCATCGGTCCGAGCGTGATCGCCACGTCTTTGATCGCCGCCGTCGAGTCCTGCGCCGTGCCGATGTACGCGGCCGTTGAGCCGGCGACGAGGAATCCGGCCACGGTGCAGATCGCGAACAGCGTCTCCTTGTCCTCCAGCAGTGCGACGACCGTCTTGGAGTTCGTCACCGCCGTACCGGCGAGAAGGAGCGTGACCGGCACCGCCATCTCCGCAACGACGGTGACGGCGACGCCGATCGGACAGACCGCTGTGTCGTAGCTCCCGCCGTATCCGAGGCCGCCGTAGTTGAGGACGACCTTCGACGCCTCGGGCGGCACCGGAAACGAGATCGTGGTCGGCTCGGGCGGGATGGGAACGCCGAACACCGTGCGCACCGGCGGCACGAGATCGACGAACTTCGTATTCGGATCCTGCTGGAAGATCTTCTGCAGTCCCGACGGGATTTTCTCGGACCAGCCCGTCGGCGCAATGACCTTGTTCGCTCCGTCGCGGAACTGTACGTGCGCGGAGAGATGCCGCAGCCATTCGTTCTTGCAGCGAACGGTGAGCGTGCCGTTGCGGCTCGCGTCGTCGATGACGAACGCGCGCAGGTTGCGCTGCGCCTCACCGGACTCCGCGATCGCGAAGACGCCGTTCGGACCGGCGCCGAGTCCGGTCGCGGAGATGTTGAACGTGACGGCGGTGCGGAGATCGTTGAGACGGAACGTGCCTTCCACCTTGGCGGAGCCGTTGAACTTCGCGGTGAACGCGACCGGCTCGCCGTCTTTCGGAGGCGCGGCGGGAACGAGATCGGCGCGCGCCGCGCCTTTCGGACTCTTCGCGTCGGAGAGGATCACGCTCACTTTGCCGGCGAGAAGCTCCGCGATCGCTTTCGCGTCCAGCGGCTGCGCATCGGTGCTCATCCAGATGTCGTTCACGGTGAACGTCTGCTGCGACGGCGCGGGGTTGTATTGGATGTTCCAGTCGATCGACAGCCCGGATCCCGGAGTGAGGTTCTTCAGCGCCCAGTTGAACGAGCCCTCCGGCGCGCGCAGTACCGCGGACTCGCGCACCGGTTCGTCCTGCACCGTTCCGCGGACGGACCTGGCGCCGTACGTGTCCGTGGTGCGGCCGTACTGCAGCGTCCACTGCTGGTTTTTCAGGAACGTGTCGTCTTTCGCGAGCTTGACCGCGAGCTTCAGCGGCGCCTCGATCGCGTCGGCGACCGTCTTGTGCAGGATGCGCGTCATGACCGGCTGGCCGGTCACGGGATCGATCAGCGGCTTGCCGTCCGGACCCTTGGCCGGTTCGGTCTTCATCCATTTGGATCCGGCGAGGTAGATCGCCGCGGGGAGCGACATCGAGGTTCGGGTCAGCGCGGTCATCACGCATGCAGTCTTGATGTACGCGGGCAGCTCACCACCGTGATCCACGCTGAGGTTGAGCAGATCGGGATGTTGGAAGAGCAGCGCGACACTCGCCTCGGTCGGGTCGTTCCAGTCGATCATCCCTTCCGGAAAAACCGTGTCACCGATGTCGCTCGCGTTGACGCCGGCGAGCTGCAGCGCGAGGAGTTTCGGATGGATGGGCCACAGCGGCGCATTCGCGCTGCGGAGTCTGCGAATGGCGGCCTCTTCGCCCGCGGACGGCACGTGGATCGCGAGATGGACGGTGTGCTCCGCCTCCTGACCGTCGACCATCACCGGCTTGGTGACTTCGATCATGGCCACGGCGTCGAGGGGGAGATCGGCGTCGATGAAGTGGGTGAGGAGGTGGTCGGGAACGGCGCGAAGGAACGGATGCGCGTCTCTCGCCTTCAGGCGCGAGCCGGCATCGTGAACGCGCATGGTGTGCTTGCGCAGTGCGACATGAAGAGTGAGCGGATCATCGGGCTCGACGGCAGGCAGGCTGAAATGAAGGGTACGGCGCTCCGTAGGACGCACCTCGGCGTTCGGCATACGACCAACCTTTCTCTCGCTTGTACGGGTGGGGGGGATCCGTACGTAAGTGTAGCCGGGAGGCCGGATGGAAGAGAGAAATTGTTGGTAGGAATTGAATGAAGGATTGGTGGAGGCGGCGGGAATTGAACCCGCGTCCGAAAACCGTGGCAGCCTGGCTCCTACATGCTTGTCTCTCCGCTTGATCTCATCGATGCACTGTCCGGAGAGCGGGAACCGTGCAACGACCAGCCTCTTGATCTCATGACCCGCGCGTAGGCGTTGCGCGGATCACCAGCTCACATCATGACGCTCGGCCCCGCCGCCGTGAGCGGGCGGCGGGCGAGCGCTCACGGGTTTTTAGGCCGCGAGGGCGAAATCGTTATTCGCGTTTGTGTTTTTCGATCGGTTTTACGAGCGAATCGAGCTCGGCATGCAACCATGGCCCCGACGAGCTCCCGTCGAAACCGGTGCGCCCCCAAATTGTCAACGATCCGCGCATCAAAACGGGAACGCGGATGGCAGAATTTCGCCGCATGCCTGCCGATCAGATGGACACCCTCGACGACATCGTCCGCCGCGCCTTCGCCGAAGACCTTCCGGACATCACCTCCGAAGCCATCTTCGACAGGGATGAAAAAGGACACGCTCGGTTTCTCGTCAAAGCCGAGGGAGTGATTGCCGGACTGGAGGTCATCGAGATCGTTTTCCGGCAACTCGATGCGAATGCGCGCGTCGAGCTGAAGAGCAGCAACGGCGACCGCGTCCGTGCCGGCGACATCGTCGCCGAAGTCGAGGCCAGCGTCATCGCGCTCCTGTCGGGAGAGCGCACCGCCCTCAACCTTTTGCAGCGCGCCTCTGGCATCGCCACCATGACGAGACGCTACGTCGACGCCGTCGCCGGCACGCGCGCCAAAATCCACGACACGCGCAAGACCGCGCCCGGACTGCGCGCGCTCGACAAAGCGGCGGTACGTGCGGGCGGCGGCGAGAACCACCGCATCGGTCTCTTCGACATGTTTTTGATCAAGAACAACCACATCGATCGCG
>DATELS010000629.1:0-2573 GCA_035276365.1 Thermoanaerobaculia bacterium | reverse complement strand
TCGGCGCCGCTGTGATACTCGGCCACGACGTCGATGTCTTCCTCGTGCGCGAGCAGCGCGCGGAGCGCATCTAGCGCCAACGGTTCATCGTCGACGAGCACCGTCCGGAAGGGACGGATCGCGCGCGCCGCGCTCCCAGCGGTCATCCTGACGAGTATACGGATTTCCGGAAGACAGGATTCAGGCAGAGCGGCAAACAAAGAAATACGTTTCGTCACACGCCGAAAATCGTCAGCGGTTCCGTTCGCGCGCCGCGACGTAGCACTGGGAGCAGATCACCGTAACGCCCGCGAACTCCTCGGAGCGTTCATTCCAATCGCCTCCCTCGGCGATGCGCACGCGCTCGCAGTCGCGGCACCATGCATCGGGATACTCACTGTCGGGCGGTTCCGCGGTGAAGAAGCCGAGCTTTTCACCGCGCACGAGGTGCCGGCAAACATACGCGGGCATGGAGGAGCCGTGAACGTCATCGCACGGCGCGAGCGGCGTCGCGAGAGGCCTCTTCGATCTCCGCCCATCGCTGTTCGTCCCGACGCGCGCGCGCCGCGTCGCCGAGATCCTGATAAAGCTGAGGGATGGCCACGAGCGCGCGATCGCCGATCACTTCGTCGAGCGTTCGGCTCAAGGCCGCGTCGACGAAACGGTTCGGCACCACGAACTTGCCGCGCACGTAAAACGTCTCGGCATTCGAATGATCATGCTGCGGACGATCCCCGCGCGCACAGTCGCGGCAGAGCAAGTTCACCTTCTCGTCATGGACGTAGAAAAACGTCTCTTCCGGAAGTTGACTCTCGAGACTGCCGAGAAATCCGCCTCGAGGCTGGCGCGCCCGGAACCAATATCGCTTGTATTCTCCGGCACGGAGCATCTGGAGCAGCGGAAAGCGCGGCGTCCGCGTTTTCCCGTCGTCGCGATAACCGACAGGAGCACCGTCGAAGAGCACGATGTCTCCGTAGTCGACGACCATTTCGTACATCGTCGCGTTGACGATCTTGCCGCTGACGAGACTCTCCCGCTCGATCCAAAGATTCTCGAAGCCGGGATCGGAGTCGACGACATGTGCGGCCGGATCGATCCCCTCGCCGAGACGTCGACGTGCCCCTTCATGCCGAGCTCGCGCATCAGCGATCCTGCGAGCGCATGGTCGCCCGCGCCCGTCGCGCAGATCGCGAGGTTCCAGCGAACGCCCTCTCCTTCGTATCCGAGCTCGATCGCGCGCTGGTTCGCGCGAACGCCTTCGGCCCATCGCCCGCGCCACTTGTGGAGCAGTCCGAGTTTGAAATACAGCGCGGCGTCGGCGGGATCGAGGCGCAGCGCGGTATTCATGGCGTCGAGCGCCGCGTCGTCGTCGTCGTGGCTGCCCGTCAGTCGCAACGCCATCGCGAGACTGCTGTACAGCGCAACCGCGATGTCCGTCTCTCGATCGGCCGGCAACTGCGCGATCAGTTTCTTCAGCGTATCGGCGGCGATGCGCGCCGGACCCGCCGCAAGCGGCGCGAGATCGAACGGTCTCTGTTCCGCGACATCGATGAGCGACGACGCGGCACCTGCAGCAAGCCGGGTGTCATCACCATGCCGCGCGATGATCTCCGCCGCCGCACTGCCAATGCGATCGTCCAATGCCGAGAACGGCGCTAGCCAAACCCAGACGCGCGCGACGTCGATGTCTTCTCCGACCGCATCCGTGAGAGGCTCGACGATCTGCCACGCCTCCTCATATCTCTCCTCGCTCGCGAGCTCTTTCGCACGCGCGACGAGGTCTCGGGAGGAAAAGTTCATGGACGTTGCGATTCTACGGGCGTCAATAGCGGATCCCCACACCTCCCACTCCGCCTCCACCCCACTGGCCGCGATCGGTGATGATCGCGAAGCCGCCGACGTTCCAGAAAAAACGCGTGCCGCTGCGTCCGTACTCCTGACCGATGGTCGCGGAGCCGAAGCCGGCGACGTGATCCGTGAGCCGTGTCGCGTCATCCGCATGAACCTCGGCGAGCACTCCGGCTTCGATGTCGAAGAAGAGAGGATTCGTCACTGGTCCGCGCACGTCACCCGCGTCCTGGAGCCATCGCAGACCGATCGTGCCGCCAGCGAAGATGTGATCCGGACTGAGATAGACGCCGCGAGCGCCGAGATGAAACGAAGCAATCCGGTCGAGGATGAGATCCGCGCCAAGGATGACGGTGCCGCGAGCCTCACCCGCGGAGGCGATCCCACCCTGCGCGAAGCCCTGCACGCCGAGGAGGCGGGGTTGCGGCTCCGGTCGTCGAGGCGGATCGGGACGCGCTTCGCGGCTGCGCTCCTCCGCCTCCCGCCGCCGCTGCTCCTCCTGACGCCGCTCCTCGGCTTCGCGGCGCATTCGCGCCTCCAATGCATCCATGTCCGTGGCAAATGCCTGCAGACGATCGGAGAATGCATCCTCGACCTGTCCGGCCTCGACGTCCGTTCCGTGTCCGGTCGGGTAGCCCGCGCCCGGATGCGTATTGAGGAACCAGACGTGCGTGAGCTCGTGATGAATCGCCGCGGCCATTTGCGATTCCGCATCGCGGTATTCATAGCTGAAGCGGACATGGCGC
>DATELS010000628.1:0-3734 GCA_035276365.1 Thermoanaerobaculia bacterium | reverse complement strand
GTGAACATCACGGTCGTGGCGTACAACCCGAGCGGCACGGTGCGCGCGTTCTTCGTCACGCACAGCGATGGCGCGTTCCGCCTGCTCGTGCCGTCCGGCGACTACAAAGTCGGCGCGTTCGATCCGGCGCTCCTGTTCGCGACGCGGTTCTATGTCGTGGAAGCGGCGTTCGCGAATGCGGCGACGCTGCACGTCATCGCGCCGCAGACCTTCGCCAATATCAACCTCTCGCTCCCGCTTGCGGGAAGGATCACGGGACACGTGCGCAACGCGAGCGGCGCACCGCTCGCGGGCGCGACGGTCGGTGTGTATACCGCGAGCGGTCTGCTCGTCGCGTCCGCGGAGACGAATGCGCAAGGCGCGTACGCGATCGCGGTCGCGCCGGGGACGTACACGCTCATCGCATTCGATCGCGCGTTGCGTTACGTGAGCTCGAACGGCGGCGCGCTCTCGGTCGCCGCCGCGCAGGAGCAGACGCGCGACTTCACGCTCGTCGCGGGCGCCGCGGTGCGCGCCCTCGTGCGCGATCTCACGACGCACGCCGCCCTCGGCGGCATCGTGTTCGCCGCGTACGACGCGTCCGGCAACGAGATCGCGACGGCGGTCACGGACGCGAATGGCAACGCTGCGCTCGCGCTGCCGCCGGGCACGTATCGCTTCGGCGCGGCCGATCCGCTGCGTCACTATGCGACGTCGTTTTACGCGAACGCGTCGGGGTTCGAAGGCGCGACGCCGCTGACGCTCATCGCCGGCGCGCTCGACGTCAACCTCGCGTTCAACCTCATGCTTGCGCCGAGCGCAGCGTCGGGACGTCATCGCGCCGTGCGGCATTGAGCGCGTCCGCGTCGCGCGTCCAGCCCGTTGCGAATTTGCGCCACGCGCTCACCTGCGACGAGATCAGCTCCCACAGCGAGATGTGTTTGTAGCGCACGCCGTTCTTCTCGCAGATCGCCTGCACGATCGGGCGGATCTTCGGATAGAGCGCCGGATTGAGTCCGGGGAAGAGGTGATGCTCCGTGTGGTGATTGAAGTAGCCGAGGAACCATTGGAGCAGGTCGTTCGTGTACCAGGTCGCGGATGTGCCGATCTGGCGGATCGACCACGGCTCGTCCGCGTCTTCGTCGAGATACGAGTCCTCGTGCTGGATGAACAGCGTGAAGAGCGAGAAGTAACTCTTCGAGATCGCGAAGAGAAAGAGATTGAGAAACGCGATACGGAAGTCGAGCAACACGAACGACGCGGTGATCGGAAAGACGAAGCCGACGCTCTTCGCGATCACGTGTCCGATTTTCTCGCGCAACGGCACGCACTTGTAGCGCACGAGCGTGTTGTAGCTGTGCACGACCCACGAGTTCGGCGAGTACAAGATGAACACGAACCAGATGTAGAACATCTGATAGCGGTGATACGGCCGGTACTCCTGATGCTCGAAGAAGCGCACGACCGTCGCGCCCGCGGTCTGCAAATCGATCATCGAGTGCGGCGCCTGATGGTGGCTCTGGTGCTCGACGTCCCAGCAGCGCGACGAGTAGCCGACGAAGTCCCAGATCGTGCGGCCGAGGAGGTTGATGACCTTCGAGTCGGTGAAGCCGCCGTGCATCACCGTGTGCGCGACGTTCACGGCCGCGAATGTGATGATCGGGCCGAGGAGCAGCGCGGCGAGGGTCGAGCCGCGAAAGAAGGCGAAGTACATCGCGGACGCGTACAGCGCATAGAAGAAGATCAACAGCGACCACGCGGCCGGCAGACGTTTCTTCCATGGCAGCTTGTGCTCGCGCAGATAGCCGTAGACCGCGCGACGCAGCTCGTCCGCGAGCGGATCGGGGCGGCGGTACGCGCGGCGCGATTGCCAGTCGTACAGACCTGATTTGTTCTGATCCGTGTTTTCGTCGTCGGCCAGCACGCCGATCAAACGAATCCCATACTGTTGTCGCGTCGCCTCGGTGCCGAAGAGCCGGCCGACGTAGCCGGGATGCAGGCTCTCGAGCGTGTCCGTGATGTCGGTGCCGAGGGCGGGGACGAGGATGGAGCGTCCGCCGGGGTGGAGGCGGAGGAACTCCGTGACGTCATAGACGTGCCCTTGGAAAACCACCTGCGCGTCGCGCTCGTCGTAATGACGGCCCACTTCGCGATAATCGATGGTGGGGAGCATCCTCATCTATAGGAGTTGCAGGAAGAAGGGTTTCCCTACCTCCGCAAGTAATGAGAGCACTCGTCGTCGAAGATGACCTCCGGCTCAGCGGCGTGATCGCGCGCACGGCGCAGCGCGCGGGGCTGGCCGTCGATGAAGTGACGACGGCGGGCGAGGCGGACGAGCTGCTCGAATTGCACGAGTACGACCTCTTGATCCTCGATCGGCGTCTGCCCGACGGCGACGGTCTCGACATCTGCCGCGCCGCGCGGCGTCGCGGATTCGGCAACTCGATTCTGATGATCACCGCGCTCGATGACGACGAGTCGGTCGTCGATGGATTGTCCGAGGGCGCGGATGATTACATGGGCAAGCCGTTCGATCTCGACGTCCTCGAGGCGCGCATCAAGGCGCTGCTGCGGCGCAACCAGCGGCGTCCGACGCTCGCGATTCAGATCGGCGATCTCACGCTCGATCCATGGCGTCGACGACTCATGCGCGGCAGCGTCGAGATTCGTTTGACCGCGCGCGAGTTCGCGATCGTCGAGACGCTCATGCGCGCGGGCGACGCGGCGATCTCGCGTCAGGATCTGCTCGAGCAGGCGTGGGGCGAGCGCGAGGAGCCGATGAGCAACACCATCGACGTCCTCATCGCGCGCATTCGCAAGAAGCTCGCGGCGGCGGAGTCGTCGGCGCGCGTCGAGACCGTGCGCGGCGCGGGATACCGGTTGACGTCATGAACATGCGCAAGTCGCAGGTGCGCATTCCGCTGATGGGCGCGATCGCGACGCTGGTGTTTCTCGCCGCGCTGGCGATCGTCACGCGCATCGTCGTGCGCAGCGTGACCTTCTCCGACATCGACGACGACATCGACACGCTGTCGATCGCGATCGGCTCGGACCTCGAGCTCGGAGGCTTGTCGGCGCTCGAAGCCTCGCCGCTGCACGCGGGCGTGGAGCGCAACACCATGGCGTTCCGCCTCGAGCGCCACTCCGCGGTGCTGCTCGATCGCGGCGCGATCGTTGCGGTGGCGGGCGATCTGATGCATCGTCAGGACGCGGCGGCAGCGCGGCGTCTCGCGGAACACTCGGAGCGTCCGTTCACGGCGCTCGAGCCCTTCAGCGGATTACGCCGGCAGTGCCGCTTCCGCGTGCTGCGCCTGAGCGGAGCGGCGCGCGGCGCGACATTGATCGTGTTCCGCTCGATCGAGCCGACATTGCTGATGCTGCACCGCCTCGATCTCTCCCTCCTCTCCCTCGTCCTCCTCGGCGTCCTCGGCTCCGCCGCGATTCTCGCGCACGCGGTGCGCCGTGCGCTCACGCCGGTGGAGACGGTGACGCGGATCGCGGAGTCGACGGAGGCGCAGGATCTGTCGCGACGCGTGGAGCAGCCGCGCGGAGGAGGCGAGGAGGTCGAGCATCTGACGCGCGTCATCAACTCGCTGTTTGAGCGGCTCGAGCGCGCGTTCGACTCGCAGCGGCGGCTCGTCTCCGATGCCGCGCACGAGTTGAAAACGCCGGCCGCGGCGATACTCGCGGAAGCGCAGGAGGCGCTGCGCGACGACACGCGCGACGCGCAGCGGCGCCAGTTGCTGGAGTCGATC
>DATELS010000627.1:0-5924 GCA_035276365.1 Thermoanaerobaculia bacterium | reverse complement strand
CAATACGCCGACGTCTTCCGCGCCCTCGGCGCCGCATCGATTCGCGTCGTGCACGCCGAGCGCGGCGTTTCGAAAGACGACCTGCTCCTGATCGAGAACGCGAGCGGCATCTTCGTCACCGGCGGCGATCAACAGAAGCTCATGGGGCATCTGCGCAACACCGGCTGCGCGGACGCGATCGTCGACGCGGTGCGCTCCGGCGCGGTGTACGCGGGCACGAGCGCGGGCGCGGCGGTGGTCTCGTTGCGCATGATCGCCGCGTCGAAACGGCGTCGCGGACAGGACGTGATCGAGTTCGGCGAAGGGCTCGGACTCGTGCCCGGCGTGATCGTCGATCAGCACTTCTCGCAGCGCCGCCGCCTCACGCGACTCATCTCCGCGACGTCGACGTGGAATCTCACCGGCGTCGGCATCGACGAAGACACCGCCGCGGTGTGGCGCAACGAC
This sequence comes from Thermoanaerobaculia bacterium, assembly GCA_035276365.1. GTDB lineage: Bacteria > Acidobacteriota > Thermoanaerobaculia > Gp7-AA8 > Gp7-AA8 > QHVT01. Next base: position 5,477 of record DATELS010000627.1, on the reverse strand, counting down.
GGCAGCGTCGAAGTCATCGGACGCGGCGCGATCACGATCGTGCATCCCGAGGTAGCGGCGCCGGCGCCGCGGTCGTACCGGCTGCACGTGTTCGAATCCGGCGCGTCAGCTCCGCTTCGCGATCTCCTCGCCGTTCGGTAGCAGCGGCCGCTTCTTCTTCAGATCGAAGCCGTAGCCGTCCGGCAGGACGTGCACGAGCGAGTCCGTCAGCGCGAGGATGTCGTCGTCGCCGACGTCCGCCGCGTTCGAGTGCGTGACCATTCCGTCCATCGCGTACACCGCTCCCGCGCCGACGACGCGGAAGCGATCGCCCGGCGTGACGATGACCGCCGTGTTCTCGTCGATGCCGATGCCGAGGATTTGCGGGTTCTGGGCGAAGATCGTGAACATGCGGCTGATGCGTCCGCGCTGCGAGAAGTGCGTGTCGACTGCGACGTCGCGCCAGTAGCCGAGTCCCGGCGCCAGCTCGATGTCCGCGCGGCGCACGGTGCCCTCGCTGCTCCCCGCGATCACCATCGTCGTGCTCATCGCGGTCGCGCCCGCGCTCGTGCCCGCGACGATGAGGCCGTGATGCGCGAGTCCGTCGAGCACCGCGTCGCCGAAGTGCGTGCCCGCGACGAGACTCGTCAAACGCAGTTGATCGCCGCCGGTGAAGAAGACGCCGGTCGCATTGCGCGTGCGCTCCAAGAGCTCTTCGTTCTGCGCGTCCGGCCGCTCGGCGATGTGCGTCTCCCACACCTCCGCCACGCCGAGTTTTTTGAAGAGGCCCGCGTACTTGCGCTCTTTCTCGATCGGCGTCTCGGACGGCGAGCCGCACACGACGACGCGCGCGTTGCGCCCGCCGCACAGCTCGACGAAGCACGGGAGGATGCGCATGTGCTCTTCATCCGGATCCTCCGCCCCGCCGATGACGAGCAGCTTGCCCGCGTCACCCATGACTCTTGCCTCCCACCAGATGAATCTCGCGCTTGCTCTCCGCGAGGAACGGCTCGCGCTGCACGACCTCGCCGTTGCGCACGAGCACGCGCCCGTTTGCGACGACATGCCGCACCTCGAGCGACTCCTTCTCCAGCACGAGCAGGTTCGCGCGACATCCCTCCGCCACCGCCCCGTTGTCCGCGAGCTTCAGCACCGCCGCCGTGTTGCGCGTCGCGAGCGCGAGCGCCTCGTCGAGCGGCAGGATGCGATCGCGCACGCACTCGCGAATCTGTTCGAGCAGCGTGCGCGGACTGTTGATCGCCGCATCCGACGACGCCGTGAGCCGCGCGAGATCGCCGCCTTCGTCGCGGAAGAACGGCACCCAGCGTCCGAGGTCTTCTTCGAAAACATCGACGTCGACGAACATGCCGCGACGCGAGAGCGCCACCGCCTCGCGCATCAGCTCCTCGTTGCGCTCGACGTGCGTCGGATAGATCGTGCGCGCGTCGACGGCGTGATGATCGAGCACGTCGCGCAGAATGCTCAGCCTCCGCTCGTCATCGCCGACGTGCAGATGCAGCACGCCCGCCTTGCGCGTGAGCGTGCCCGCGACGTAGCAGTCGCTCGCGAGCGTCGCCAGCGAGAGCGCGTCGAAGCGCACGCCGCGCCGATCGGCGATCGCGATCTCGCCGGCACCGAGGATTTCTTCGATGAGGACGATGTCATCGCGGATCGAGCCGGTCAGCGGACGCGCGTCGTAGCCGCCCGTCCAGGCGTACGCGCTCAGTCCCTGCTCGCGCAGCGCCTTCACCTTCGCGAGCAGCGCGGGCATCGTCTTCGTCGTCGTGTCGGTGCCGAGCGTGCCGACGACGGTCGTGATCCCCGCGCTCGCCAGCTCCGTCGCCAACACCTCGGGCGTCTGCGTCGCGAAGCCCTGCTCGCCGCTGCCGCCGAGGAGGTGCACGTGCGGATCGATGAGCCCCGGCACGACATACGCGCCCTCGGCATCGAGTCGCTCGCAATCGAATGCGTCGGCGAGCGGACGCACATCGACGCGCGCCACGCGCTCGATGCGACCGCCCGCGAGCACGACGGTCATCCGCCCTCGCCGCTGCGGCGCGAACACTTCTCCGTTTTCGACGAGCGTCAACATCAGACTGCGACCGCTTCGCTGCGCGCGCCGGCGTGCTCGCTGCGCAACTTCTCCACCGTCACTGCCGCGATCGACGGCTTGTCCGCGAAGTAGACGATGAGGTCTCCGCGACGCGCGCGCTGCACCGCGAGCGCGATCGCATCCTCCTCGTCCAGACAGGTCGTGATGCGATCGCTCGGGAATCCCGAGGCGCGCAACGCGTCCTGCAGGATTCCGCACACCTCGCCGCGCGCGCGTCCGCGCGGATCGATGTCTTCGCGCAGAATCACTTCGTCGAACGCGCGCGCCGCGATGTGTGCGCACGCGCGCAAATCCGCGTCGCGACGATCGCCGGGAAGTCCGAGGACGGCGACGAGTCGCGCGGGCTGCAGCTCGCGGAGAAACTCCGTCAGCGCGGCGATGCCGTGCGGGTTGTGCGCGTAGTCGATGAGCACGCGGAAGCCGTCGAAGTCGACGAAGTTGAGGCGGCCGGGCGTCTGTCCCGCGGACTGAAAGAATGACTGCAGTCCCGAGATGATGTCCGTCGTGCCGATGTCGGTCGCGTACGTCGCGATCACCGCCGCGAGCACGTTCGCGATGTTGAAGCGCGCGCGCCCGTTGAACGTGATCGGCACCTCGTGCACGGGACACAGGGCGATGCGCAGGCCGCGCTCGTACAACACGAACCACGACTCCTCGACCGTCGCGCCGAGGCCGCCGTCGCTGACGTGCGCGCGGAACGCGGCCGCGTCCGCATTCACGGAGAACAGCGCCAGGTTGCACTCCGCCTGCTGGCGGATCACCGGCGTCATGTCGTCCTCGGCGTTCAAGATCGCGTAGCCGCTCGGCATCACGCGCTCCACCGTCACACCTTTCACGTTCGCGAGATCCTCGAGCGTGTTCACGTCGCGCATGCCGAGGTGGTCTTCGGCGATGTTGGTGACGACGGCGGCGTTCGACCAGTCGTAGCCGACGCCCGCGCGCAGAATGCCGCCGCGCGCCGTCTCGAGCACGGCGAAGTTCACGAACGGATCGCGCAGCACGACACCCGCCGATGCCGGTCCGGTGGTGTCGCCCTTCTGCACGAGTTGATTGCGGATGTAGATGCCGTCGCTCGTCGTCAGTCCGACGCACCGTCCCGCCGCGCGCGCGATGTGCGCGCACAGCCGCGCGGTCGTCGTCTTCCCGTTCGTGCCCGTGATCGTGATGATCGGAATGCGCGACTCCGTTCCCGGCGGGAAGAGCATGTCCACCACCGCCTCGCCGACCGGCCGCGGCTTGCCGATCGTCGGCGCGAGATGCATGCGGAATCCGGGCGCCGCGTTCACCTCCACAATGCCGCCGCCGTTCTCCGCGATCGGCGTCTCGATCGACGGCGCGACGATGTCGATGCCCGCGATGTTGAGATCGACGAGACACGAGATGCGCTCCGCGAGCTCGATGTTCGCGGGATGCACGCGATCGGTGATGTCGATCGCGGTGCCACCGGTCGAGAGATTCGCGGTTGTCTTCAGATAGATCGTCTCGCCTTCGTTCGGCACGTGCGACGGCGACATGCCGCGCAACGCGAGCAGCCGCTCGGTCGCCTCGTCGATGCGGATCTTCGTCAGCACTTTCTCGTGCGACTCGCCGCGGCGCGGATCCTCGTTCACGAGGTCGACGAGCTGCGCGATCGTGTGCACGCCGTCGCCGACGACATGCGCCGGCACGCGCTGCGCTGCGGCGACGAGCTTGTGATCGATGACGAGCAGGCGATAGTCGTTGCCGGCGATGTACTTCTCGACGACGACGGTCGAGCGATGCCGCTTGGCTTCGTCGAACGCGCTGCGCAGCTCTTCCTCGCAGCGGATGTTGGTCATGATGCCGCGTCCCTGCGACGCGTCGAGCGGCTTCACGACGACGGGCCAGCCGATGTCGTTCGCGATCTCGATCGCCTCGTCCAGATGCCGCGTGATCCTCCCCTCGGGCACGGGCACTCCGTGAAAGCCGAGGATGGATTTGGTGAGGTCTTTGTCGCCCGCGAGCTCGACGCCGAGGTGGCGGGTGGTCGAGGCGATGGTGGCCTGGATCTTCTTCGCGTTCGCGCCGTAGCCGAGCTGCACGAGGTTCCACTCATCGAGACGCAGCGCCGGAATGCCGCGGCGCTTCGCCGCGTCGACGATCGCGCGTGTCGAGGGTCCGAGGGCGTGACGGTCGTTCGTGGCGCGGAGGTCGTCGATCGCGGCGTCGATGTCGAACGGCTCCTGCGCGATCAGCGCCTCGATCAGCGAGAGCGCGAGCTCGCCGGCGCGGATGCCGGTCTGCCGCTCCTCGCATTCGTAGACGACGTTGTACACGCCGGTCTCGCCCGCGGAGCGCGTCTTCCCAAAGCCGACGTTGACGCCGATGAGTCCCTGCAGCTCGAGCGCGACGTGCTCCATGACGTGCCCGAGCCACGTGCCTTCATCGAGCCGCGAGAAAAATCCTCCGCGCGTTCCTTCCGAGCAGCGATGCTCGATGAGGCTCGGCATCAGCTCGCGGAGGCGCTCGGGAAAGTGCGGGATGTCGCTCGAAGGACGCTCTTCGAAGGGTCCGAGGTCGATCTTCCACTTGATGCAGGGGCGGTGTGCGTAGAGGTTCGGCCCCATCAACGCGAGCCGTTCGAGGACGCGGATTTTCGGCGTATTGGTCGATTCCATTGCTCGGCTACCGCGCCCGGAATCAGCAACGCGCGGGCCAACTCGGTTTGCGCTAGACGCAAATCAAGCGACCGCGATGAAAATCCACAAGCAACCAGTCACCAGCCACCAGTTACTTCGTGTACACCGTCACTTCCGCGCTCGATCCCGCGGCGATGCGATCGCTCGTCGGTCCGTTCCACGACACGCGCACCGGCACGCGCTGCACGACCTTCACGAAATTGCCGCTCGCGTTGTCCGGCGGCAGCATCGAGAAGCTCGCGCCCGTTCCGCCGGAGAGGCTCTCGACCTTTCCTTCGAAGTCATCGTCGCCCAAGGCGTCGACGCGAATGCGCACGCGCTGGCCCGGGCGCATCGCGCGCACCTGCGTCTCCTTGAAGTTCGCGACGACGTACGTCTGCCGAGGCACGAGCTGCGCGATCGGCTGTCCCGCGCTCACGAGCGAGCCCGCATGCACGGAGAGCTTCGACGCGATGCCGTCCGCGGGCGCGGTGATCTTCGTGTACGACAGCGCGAGCCGCGCCGCGTCGAGCGCCGCCTGTGCCGTGCGCACCTTCGCCCGCGACAGATTCGCCGACGCCTCGGCCGCGCTCACCTGCGCCTCCACCGGCGCGCTCTGCGCCATTCGCCCTTCCGCCTGCTTCACGTTTGCCTCGGCCAACTGCCGCGCATTCGTCGCGCTCTGCACGCGCGCGCTCGCGGCCGCGACTTCCGCCTGCGCCGCATCGTTCGCGGCGCGCGCCGTGTCC
>DATELS010000626.1:0-11374 GCA_035276365.1 Thermoanaerobaculia bacterium | reverse complement strand
CTCGTATGGCGCCCAGGTGGAGCTCGTCGCCGGCGTGATCACCGACGCGGCGAAACGCGTCGCGGCATATCTCGCCGAGACCGGCGGCTTCGATCTCTCGACGCTGAAGGAGCCGTATCGCGTCGAAGGCAAAAAGATCATGGGCTACGAGCTCCTCGAAGACCTCGGCGGCCGCCTGCCGGACGTCATCCTCTATCCGACCGGCGGCGGCACGGGCCTCATCGGCATGTGGAAAGCCTTCGATGAGATGGAGCGCCTCGGCTGGATTCGCGATCAGCGTCCGCGCATGTTCACCGTGCAGTCGACCGGTTGCGCGCCGATCGTGCGCGCGTTCGACGAGCAGCTGGAGACCGCGCCGGAATGGGAGTCGCCGCAGACGAGCGCGTGGGGACTGCGCGTGCCGCGGGCGGTCGGTGATCGATTGATGTTGCGCGCGCTGCGCGACTCGCACGGCGGCGCGATCGCGGTCGAGGAGTCGCGCATCGAGCCCGCGGCAGCGGAGCTGCGCAAGCGCGAAGGCATCGACGCGGGACCGGAGACCGGAGCCGCCTGGCTCGCGCTCGATGAGCTGCGCGCGCGTGGCACGATCCGCGACGGCCAGCTCGTCGTCGTGTTCAACACGGGCGGCAACAAGTACCGCTGACGCGCTCGTGACCTCGGTCACCGGCCTTTGTCAACGGAAGCCCTACATTGCACGTCCAAGGTCCTGACACAGTTCCACCAAGCATTGCGGAGTTCTTCGAATGAGAGCTTTTGCTCGCCTTGTGATGTGTGTGGTCGTGATGTCGATCGGCGCGAATGCGTTCGCGCAGTGCGGCACGATCCCGATCATCTCCCCGACGAACGGCAACCCAAGCGTTCCGCCCGACGCGTCGAACAGCGTCACGCTGAAGTGGCAGGCGGTGACGGGCGCGGATCACTACGACATCTACTTCGGTCCGTCCGGACAAGGCTGCACCGCGAACCCGCGCTCCTCGTCGACGAACAGCTTCTCGCCGCCTGCGAATGAGATCGCGCGCGGCAATGCGTACGAGTGGCGCGTCGTCGCCATCGGCACCGCGTGCCAGACGCCGCCCACGAGCAACTGCTCGACCTTCACCGTCACTCCGTGTCCCGCCGCACCGCCCGTGCCGCAGTCTCCCGCCGACGGCTCGCGCGTCAACTTCGGCAGCGTCACGCTGAGCTGGACGCCGATCGCGAACGTCACCGGCTACGAAGTCTTCATCGGCTTCGACGGCGCCGCGCTGACGACCACCGGCACGACCGCGAACACGCAGAAGACGATCGTCGTCGGGCCCGGCCACACCGTGACGTGGAAAGTCGTCACGATCTCTCCGGGCTGCAGCGGCATGTCGTCGTCCGCCGTCTCGTTCTCGACGAACTGCCCGAGCGGCACGCCGACGCTGCGCAGTCCCGACACCAACGCGACCTTCACCGCCGGCACCGCGATCACGTTCGACTGGATCGGCGTCACCGGCGCGGGCGGCTACGACATCCTCGTCGCGCAGCACGGCTCGAATCAGTTCACGCTCATCGGCTCCACCAACTCCCTCGGCACGAGCTTCACGAAAGTCTTCCCGACGACGGGCCAGTTCGACTGGCGCGTGCGCGCGACATTCGAAGGCGACTGCCCCGACCTCGACTCCGAAACGCGCACGCTCACCATCACCTCCGCGTGCGACACGCGCACGACGACGCTCACCTCGCCGTCCGATCGCGCGTCGCTGAAGTCGCCGGTCACGTTCCAGTGGACTGACGTCGGCGCGGTCGACTACTCGCTGTACGTGCAGAAGTCGACGGACCGTTCGCCGACGCTGCTCACGAAGACCACGCGCACGTCGCACTCGGCCACGCTCGATCCCGGCACGTACGACTGGCTCGTCGTCGCGAACTTCGCGAACTGTCCGTCGACGACGTCCGACAAGCGCGTCGTGATCGTCGAGTCGAGCAATGACGGCTGTCCCGCGAATCCCGGCCAGGCGAAGCTGCTGACGCCTGCGGCGGATGCCAAAGATTTGACATCACCGGTGAAGTTCACGTGGGAGGGCGTGAATGGCGCGACGCTCTACCGCGTCCTCGCCGCCTTCTCCAACGGCACCATCCAAAACCTCGGCGAGACCACCAACACTTCGCTCACGGCCGACGTGCCCGCGGGCACGGGCTTCTGGCTCGTGCAGACGCTCTTCGGCGACAACTGTCCGACGACGCTCAGCGACCGACGCACGCTCACGGTCAGCGCGGGCGCGCATTGCAACGAACAGGCGCCGTCGACGCTTTCGCCCGCGAACAACGCGACGAGCGTCGAGTCGCCGGTCGAGTTCCGCTGGAGCGAGATCGCCGACGCGACGAGCTACCAGCTCTTCGTGGCACCCGGCGACGGCGAGTTCTCGTTCTACGGAGACACCACGGACACGAAGCTCACGCGCTTCGTCCCCGCGGGCAAAGTGCGCTGGCTCGTCGTCGCGAAGTTCGCGGCGTGTCCCGAGACGCGCAGTGCGGTCGCGACGTTCCAAGCCGTGAACGACACGTGCAGCGACGCGAAGATCGAGCTGCGCACGCCGAGCGAAGGCGCGACGGCGACGTCGCCCGTGCGTCTGTCGTGGACGGCGATCGCCGGCTCGAACATCGTGTATCGCGTGTGGGCGTCGGTCGACAACGGCGCGCCGGTGAACCTCGCGCGCACGGATCAAACCGAAGTCACGCTCAGTCTCCCCGCGGGGGACATCCGCTGGTACGTCGACGCGCCGCGCGGCACGTGCCCGACCGTCGTGTCGGCGGACGGACACTTCAAGGTCGCGAAGGCGACGAACTGCGCGTCGAACGTCGCGCCGGTGCTCGTCTCGCCCGTCGGCACGGAGCGCGATCCGGCGCACGCGACGAAGTCCGTCACGCTGACGTGGAACGCGGCCGCGAACGCGATCGCGTATCGCGTGTGGCTGTCGGAGAACGGCGCGGCATTCGAAGACATCGCGCTCACGCGCGACACGCATTTCCAAATCGATCTCGATCCCGGCTCGTATCGATGGTTCGTGCAGGCGCTGTTCGAAGGCTGCGATCCGGTCGCGTCCGCGATCGCATTCTTCGACGTCGCGGCGACGGAAGACCGCTGCCCGACCGCGGGCACGACGATCCTCGAGCCCGCGCAGAATGCGGTGGTCACGGGCGCGACGAAGATCCGCTGGACGGAAGTCGACAAGGCGGACAAGTACCGCGTGTTCGCATCGCGCAACGGCGAGGCGCCGGTGCTCATCGGCGCGACCACGGACACGGAGCTCGAACGCCTCTTGCCTCCGGGGCAATACGTGATCGCGGTCGAAGCCGTGTTCGACGAGTGTCCTTCGACGACGTCCGAGCGGCGCACGTTCACCGTCGCCGAGGCGCAGAACTGCAGCACGGCGGCGGCGACGCTGGTGAATCCGCCGGATGGCGCGACCGATCTCACGCCGCCGATCGACTTCGCGTGGAACCCGGTCAGCGGCGCGCTGAAGTACGTGCTCTTCCTGCAGTCGGGGGACGGCGCGCCGACGCCGGCGGAGGCGACGGAAGAGACGCATGTGACGCGGGGAGTACCGCCGGGACGCGTCACGTGGTGGGTCGTCTCTTTCTTCTCCGGCTGCGATCCGACCGAGTCCGAACATCACTCCTTCACCGTCAAGCGGCCGGAGACGAACTGCGACAACGGGCGTCCGATCCTGCTGCTGCCGAACGACGAGGCGCCGGCCGTCTTCTCGCCCGTGCACTTTGCGTGGAGCGCGGTGCCGAACGCGAACGGCTACGTCCTCTGGCTCGCGTCGGCCGACAACGGATTCAGCATCGCCGCGACGACGACGAACACCGAGGCGAGCGTGGAGCTCGGGACGGGCGTGTACAAGTGGTTCGTCGAGGCGACCTTCCCCGGCTGTCCGCCGCGCGCATCCGCGCCCGGCGAGTTCGTCGTGCGCGCGCCGATCGCGTGCGGACGTCCGGAGAAGCCCGACGCGCAGGTCGTCGGCCAGGCGCAGTCGAACACGAAGTATCGCGTGCGCTGGACTCCGCTGCCTAACGTCGGACTGTACGAGTTGCAGGAGTCGACGTCGCTCGACTTCACGAACGCGACGACGTTCTCCGTGACCAACACCTCGCACCAGTTCTCGCACGAAGTCACCGGCGCGCCGGTGCAATACCTCTATCGCGTGCGCGGCGTGAGCACGTGCGACGAGCAGCGCGGTCCGTACTCGGACGTCGTCGGCGTCTTCGTCATCGCGCCGAAGACGAACAACGCCAGCGCGGAAGTCGGCATCGCCGAGAACATCGTGCAGACGATCTTCCTCCCCGGCTCGTCGACGCCGCTGAAGTTCACGGCGACCGCGGACAAGCCATGGATCACGATCACGCCGTCGACCGGAACGCTGCCCGTGGAAGGCATCACGCTCACCGTTTCCGCCAACCCGACCATCCTCGACCTCGGCACCAACACCGCGACGATCAACGTCACGTACGCCGCACTCTCGGTGCAGGGGCCGCAGACGAACGGCGTGACGCTGGCGACGATCCCGGTGTCGGTCAGCCTCGTCACTCCGGTCACGCCGACCGGCAGCAGCGCGCCGCCGCCCGACTCGCTCATCTTCCCCGTCGTCGGTCACGCGGCCGGCGCGAACGACTCGCTGTTCGAGTCCGACATTCGCGTCACGAATCTCACCGCGCAGCCGATGAAGTACCAGCTCAAATTCACGCCGTCGGGCACGGACGGAACGCAGACCGGCAGCGCGAGCAGCGTGCAGATCGAGCCGAACCAGACGCTCGCGCTCGACGACATCGTCTCCAGCCTCTTCGGCACGGGCACGATCGGCAGCGCGACGGGCATGCTCGAAGTGCGTCCGCTCACGACCACGACGACGTCGACCGGCAGCATCTTCTCGTCCGTCGCGACCGGCCTCAAGCCGCTCAGCACCGCCGCGTCGAGCCGCACGTACAACTTCACGCCGACCGGCACGTTTGGGCAGTTCATCCCCGCGGTGCGCCTCGACGAGTTCGTCGGCAAGGCGACGAGCGGGCCTTCGCCGATTCTCTCGCTGCAGCAGGTCGCGCAGTCGGACGCGTATCGCGCGAACTTCGGATTCGCCGAGGCGTCGGGACAGTCCGCGGAGTTGACGGTACGCGTGTACGACACGACGAACGCGCTGCTGCAATCGATCCCCGTTTCGTTGCAGGCCGGTGAGCACAAGCAGATCAACGGCATGCTCTCGTCGAACGGCGTCACGAATCTCGCGAACGGCCGCGTCGAAGTGGAAGTGACGGGAGGCAACGGCAAGGTCACGGCGTACGTGTCGGAAGTCGACAACAAGACGAACGATCCGCTGCTCGTCTCGGCGGTCGTGAAGGGCGGGACGACGTCGAATCGCTACGTCGTGCCGGGCGTCGCGTACATCAACAGCGGCTTCGCGTTCTGGGTGACGGACTTGCGCATCTTCAACGCCGGCACGACGTCGACTCCGGCGACGCTCACGTTCTATCCGCAGGGCAGCCCGGGCGCGGCGGTGACGCGCGACATCACGCTCGAGCCGGGCGAGATCAAGGTGCTGGACAACGTCGTCGGCGGACTGTTCGCGCAGCCGAACGGCGCGGGCGGCGCGATCGCGATCACGACGCCGACGAACACGCAGCTCACCGCGACGGCGCGCACATACAACCAGACGTCGAACGGCACGTACGGGCAGTACATCCCGGGCGTGACGCCGGCGCAGTCGGTCGGCGCGGTCGATCGCGCGCTGCAGATTCTCCAGCTCGAGCAGTCGTCGCGCTTCCGCACGAATGTCGGACTGTCGGAGACATCGGGACAGCCGGTGCGCGTGGAAGTGACGCTCATCGTGCCGGACTCGATCGTCTCGCCGGTCGTGACGTATGACCTCGCCGGCAACGAGTTCCGCCAGTTCTCGCTCGCCGACTTCCACCTCGACGGCGCGATCTACAACGCCCGCGTGACGGTGAAGGTGATCAGCGGCACGGGACGCGTGACGGCGTACGGCTCGGCGATCGATCTGACGACGCAGGACCCGACGTACGTGCCCGCTCTCTAGCGCACCTACAATACGGCGCGTGTTCGCACGCGCCGTATTGCTCGCCTCCGCGCTGCTCTTCCTCGGCCTCGCCGTGCGCGAGCGCATCGCCATCGGCGGACCGCTGATCGCGCGCACGATCGCGTCGAACTCGAGCAACAACAAGAAGGGCGCGGAAGAGACGCTGCTGCTGTACGAGCACGCGTCGAAGACGATCCCGCCGCAGGCGACGGTGGCCGTGTTCAAGCCGCAGAACCGCGCGGACGATCAGCAGGTGAACCGCGTGGCGAACGGACAGCTCCCCCTCCACCGCATCGTCCCCGCCGACGAAGCCGCGGATTTCATCATCACCCTCGGCGCGCCCCTCGACGACGCGCGCTACGAACGCGTGTACGACTCGCCCGCCGGCAGCATCTGGAGACGCACGCATTGGTAGGTGCGCGGTTCCTCCTCCTCACGCTGGCGATCCCGCTGTTCGGCCTGTGGCTCCGCCCGCGCGCCGCGCGCATCCCCGTGTGGTTCGCCGCGGGACTCGTCACGATCGCCGCGCAGATGTTCGCGATCTCGGCGTTGGGCGGGCGGTGGGCGTGGTGGATGCTGGTGCCGGTGCCACTCGCGCTGCTCGTGGCGAGCCTCAAAGTCGCAAAGTCTCAAAGTCTAAAAGGAGCCGTCGTTGCTTCTTCTTTGAGACTTGCCGACTTTGCGACTTTGCGACTTCTTCTTCCCGTTGCCGTGCTGGTCACCATGATCCTCGCCGGCGCCGCAACGTCCGGTGACTACGTCTTCTTCTGGGGCGTCAAAGGGCAGAGGTTCGGGCAGCAGCATCTGCTCGACACCGCGTTCACGAAAGAGCCGAGTCACTACATGCATCCCGACTATCCGCCGCTCGTCCCGCTGTATTACGCGTGGACGATGACCGGCGGTACCGGCGCCTTCGACTGGTGGGGCGGCATGCTCTCGTCCGCGCTCTTCCTCACGCTGAGCGCGTTCGCGATCTGGAGCTTCGGCCGCTACGCGCGCGTGCGCACGATCGACGAGCTGGCGTTCTTCTTCGCCTCGCTCTACGCGCTCTTCTACATCCGCAACGCCGTCGCCGGAAACGCGGAGCCGGCGCTCAACTTCTTCGAGACGATCGCGCTCGCCGCGCTCACCTGCTGGCGCGAGCGTCCCGACGAGCACGATGTGGTCGCCGCGATCGCGCTGTCCGGCGTCGCGCTGACGAAAGTCGAAGGCGGCGTGTTCGTACTGCTCGTCGTCGGCGTGACGTGTCTCGTGCGACGCACGTTCTGGCGCATGGGCGCGATCCCGCTCGCGACGCTCGCGACGTGGCTGATCTTCGGCAAGCTGAAAGGTCTCACCGACACCTACATCCCCCGCGACGACCTCTCCCTCCTCTACCTCGGCCACACCGCGTTCGAGCTCGTGAAAGAGCTCTCGCTGCACCTCTGGTACGTTCCATGGATCGTCCTCGCGATCCTGCTCTTCACCGGGCGCGCGAAAGCAGCGCTGCCCTACCTCGCCGCGTCACTCGCGTTTCTCGTCTTCCTCCTGCTCGTCTACACGCGCAAAGAGCCGCACCTCGAGTGGTCCGCGGGACGCACGCTCATGACGCCGTTCCTGCTCGCCTTCTTCGGCGTCATCGCCGCACGGAGACCTTCCGCACTCGAACCTGGTTCGTGATCGAGGCCTCGAGCAGCCACAGGTCGCCGTTGCGCGCGAATGCGCCGCCGACGGGCGACCACGGGAACGTCGACTCGGCGAACGTGCTCACGCGTCCATCCGGCGCGATCCGTTTCACCTCGCGATGCGCGGAGTCGGCGACGTACACGTTCTCCGCGGCATCGCTCCACAATCCCATCAGCGCGTGACGTTCGCCGCGTTTCCCGAGCTGCACGAGTCGCACGACGCGACGGTCTTTGATGCGCACGAGGTCTCCATCGTCGATGAGGAAGACCGTGCCGGCCGGTGTCGCGTGTATCCAACGGATGTCGCGGAAGCCGCGCGCCATCGTGCCGATGCGTCCCGACGGCATGCGCCAACGCACTTCATTGCGACGCGAGCTCGATGGATTCGCGGCGAAGTACATCGTCCCGTTGCGATCGCGCGCGAAGCTGTAGTTGTCGAGGAAGCCTTCCGTGCGCGGGATGACGTACGAGATCGCCCCGTCCGGCGCGCGCTTCCAGACGTAGTGTCCCCACTTGTCGATCTGCTCGCCCTCGTACCAGAGGTGCTCGCCGAAGAGGTTGTCCTGCGCGTCGACGAACAGCTCGTGCGTGTGCACGTTCGGCACGGCTACGCTCTTCGTGCCGTCCGGCGCGAGACGCCACACCTGCGCGAGATCGGAGTAGTAGACGTTGCCGCGCGAGTCGATGGCTACGCTCACGGGCGGATGCGCGAACGCGGAGACGGTGAATGTGAACAGCAGCAGAGCGCGGCGCATGTCGAAGAGGATGCCCGGACTCCCTCCGGCGTTAACCGAGGTACACTCGGAGGCGATGACGCAGACGTCGACGAAGTGGACGTACGAGGACTATGCCCTTCTTCCCGAGGACGGGCGGCGCCACGAGATCGTCGATGGAGAGCACTACGTGAATCCTGCGCCCAATACGAGGCATCAGATCGTCGTCGCCACTCTTATCACGGAACTGAGGTCGTTCGCTTCTGCGCACGGCTTGGGCCAAGTCATCGGTTCGCCTATCGACGTGGTGCTTTCCGCCAACGACATCGTGCAGCCGGACATTATCTTCGTCAGCAAAGGCCGTCGCAGCATCATCACTCGCGCGAACATTCAGGGCGCGCCCGAACTCGTCATCGAAGTGCTCTCCGACTCAACGCGCCGCTACGACGAGCTCACGAAGCGCAAGCTCTACGAGAAGTTCGGCGTCGCCGAGTATTGGGTCGTCGACCCGGAGCTCGAGATCGTGAAGATCGGCCGTCAGGAGATCTCCAGCGGCACCCTCACCACCCCCCTTCTCCCCGGCTTCGCGCTCGACGTGCGGCGCGTGTTCGCTTTCGAGTGACGCCCCGCTCCAACTGCATATAATGCGCGCCGCGCCGGATTCGGCGATCAACGGAGGTTTCCCTTGGCAGAACAGCAATACGACGTCGTCATCATCGGCAGCGGTCCGGGCGGGTACGTCGCCGGCATCCGCGCGGGCCAGCTCGGCCTCAAAGTTGCCGTCGTCGAAAAAGATCCCTTCCTTGGCGGCACCTGCCTGCACCGCGGCTGCATCCCCACGAAGTCGCTGCTCGAGAACGCCGACGTCTGGACCAAGATCCAGAAGGCGAAAGACTTCGGCATCACCGTCGGCGACGTGACGATCAACTGGTCCGACGTGCAGAAGCGCAAGCAGGGCGTCGTCGACGCGAATGCGAAGGGCATCGAGTTCCTCTTCAAGAAGAACAAAGTCGAGCGCATCAGCGGCTTCGGCAAAGTGATCGATCGCAACACCGTCGACGTCGACGGCAAGAAGATCTCGACGAAGAACATCATCCTGGCCATGGGCTCCGTGCCGAAGGATCTCCCGCACATCAAGGCCGACGGTACGAAGATCATCAACTCCGATCACATCCTCGTCCTCGACCGCATCCCGAAGTCGATGCTCGTCATCGGCGCTGGCGCGGTCGGCTCCGAGTTCGCGTCGATCTTCTCGCGCTTCGGCACCGACACGACGATCGTCGAAGTCATGCCGCAGCTCCTCCCCATCGAGGACGAGGAAATCGCGAAAGAGTTCACGCGGATCTTCAAGAAGAAGGGCATCAACGTCTTCACCGACGCGAAGGTGCTGTCGTGCGAAGTCACCGACAACGGCGTGAAGTCGGTCGTCGAGACGAAGGGCAAGCAGCAGACGATCGAGACCGAGATCGTGCTCTCAGCGACGGGACGCGGTCCCGTGACCGCGAGCTGCGGACTCGAGAATCTCAAAGGAGTGAAGCTCGACAAGCGCGGCTACATCGAAGTCGATCCGCTGATGCGCACCGGTGAGCCGAACGTCTTCGCGATCGGCGACATCGTTCCCACTCCCGCGCTCGCGCACTGCGCGTCGGCGGAAGGCATCCTCGCCGTCGAGCACATCGCGGGCAAGGAAGTGCGCCCGATCAACTACGACCACGTCCCCAACGCGACGTACACCGAGCCCGAAGTCGCATCCGTCGGACTCACGGAGAAGAAGGCGAAGGAGCGCGGCTACGACGTGAAGGTCGGCAAGTTCCCCTTCACCGCGAACTCGAAGGGCAAGATCATCGGCGACGCGTCCGGTCTCGTGAAGTACGTCACCGACGCCAAATACGACGAGCTCCTCGGCGTCCACATCGTCGGCCCGAAGGCGACGGAGCTGATCGCCGAAGCGTGCGCCGCGCTCGAGCTCGAGGCCACGAGCGAGTCGATCGCGAAGACCATCCACGCCCACCCGACGTTGTCCGAGGCGATGATGGAAGCGGCGGAGGACGTGGCAGGGCACGCCATTCACTACTGACGTATGACCGAAGTCCTCACGACAACGAACACCCACGGTCTCACCAACGAGCAGCTCCTCGAGATCGACTACTACCTCCGCCTCACGCGCACGCTCGAGGAGCGCCTCGTCGCGCTCTTTCGTCAGGCGAAAGTCATCGGCGGTCTCTATCGCTCCCTCGGCCAGGAAGGCGAGTCCGTCGCCGCGGCGTATGCGCTCGACTACAAGCAGGGCGACGTCGTGCAGCCGCTCATCCGCAACATCGGATCGATCCTCGTCGCCGGCGCGAAGCCCGCGGACATCATCAAGCAGTACATGGCCAAGGGCGACGGTCCCACGCGCGGCCGCGAGCTGAACATCCACTTCGGCCATCCCGCGAAGGACGGCTTCATCGGACAGATCTCCATGCTCGGCGACATGATCCCGGTCATGGCCGGCATCGCGCTCGCGGGTCGCATGCAGAAGAAGAAGCTCGTCACGCTCGCGTTCATCGGCGACGGCGGCTCGTCGACCGGCGCGTTCTGGGAAGGGATGAACTTCGCGAGCGTGCAGAAGCTGCCGATGGTCGTCATCGTCGAGAACAACGGCTACGCGTACTCGACGCCGACATCGAAGCAGACCGCCGCGAAGACGCTGGCGGACAAGGCGTACGCCTTCGGCTGCGCCGGCGTCACCATCGACGGCAACGACGTCCTCGGCGTCTACGGCGAAGTGAAGCGCGCGGTCGAGCATGCGCGCGAAGGCGGCGGCGTCACGCTCATCGAAGTGAAGACGTTCCGCATGAAGGGTCACGCGGAGCACGACAATCAGGCGTACGTTCCGAAAGAGCTCATCGCGGAGTGGCAGGAGAAGGACGCGGTCACGCGCTTCGAGAAAGTGCTCCTC
>DATELS010000625.1:0-12265 GCA_035276365.1 Thermoanaerobaculia bacterium | reverse complement strand
CCGGGCGGTCGAGCTGCTGGAGATGGTCCGGATCCCCGCCGCCGAGACCCGGCTCGGGTCCTATCCGCACCAGCTCTCCGGCGGCATGCGGCAGCGCGTGATGATCGCGATGGCGCTCTCGTGCGACCCCGAGCTGCTCATCGCGGACGAGCCGACCACCGCCCTAGACGTGACGATTCAGGCGGAGATTCTCGACCTGCTGCGCGCGCTGAAAGACGAGTTCGACCTTTCGATGCTGCTCATCACGCACGACCTCGGCGTCGTCGCCGAGTTCTGCGAGCGCGTCATCGTCATGTACACGGGACGCGTCGTCGAAGAAGCGCCAGTGACGCAGCTCTTCGCCGCGCCCGCGCATCCGTACACGCGCGGACTTTTGCGCTCCTTGCCGAGCGTCACCGGCGGCGCGGAAGTGAAACGCCTGCCGACGATCGCCGGCATGGTGCCGCCGCTCACCGCGCTGCCGCAGGGCTGCAAGTTCAACCCGCGTTGCCCCGACGTCATGGAAATCTGCCTCGGCCGCGAGCCCGCGCTGATGCCGGTCGCGCCGGGACAGATCGCACGGTGCTATCTGCATGGCGACCTCGCCGATCCGGAGCGCGACTGATGCCTGACAAGCCGTTCATTCCCGGCGATGACAAAGTCGCACCCGCGATCACGGGAGGCCTGCAGACACCCGCCGATCAAACGGCGCGTCAACGCGACATCGACGCGAAACCGCTGCACGATCCGAACGAAGTCTCCGCGCCGCAGGAGACACCGAAGATTCCGATGGGCGCGGGCGAGACGCTGCTCGTCGTGCGCAATTTGCAAAAGTACTTTCCGGTGAAGCGCGGCGTGCTCGCGCGCGTCGTCGCGAACGTGAAAGCGGTCGACGGCGTGAGCTTCGGCGTCGCGCGCGGCGAGACGCTGGGACTCGTCGGCGAGTCGGGATCTGGCAAAACGACGATCGGCCGCTGCATCCTCCGACTCATCGAGCCGACCGCGGGCTCCGTCGAATTCGACGGCACGAACGTCCTCGAGCTCGACTCCGGCGACATGCGTCGCATGCGGCGCAACATGCAGATCGTCTTTCAGGATCCGTACGCGTCGCTGAATCCGCGCATGACCGTCGGCACCATCGTCGCCGAGCCGCTGGCAATCCACTTCCCGAACCTCAGCGCCTCCGAGCGCGATGAGAAAGTCGGACAACTGCTGTCGAAAGTCGGACTCAGTCCCGACTATCGCCGCCGCTATCCGCACGAATTCTCGGGCGGGCAGCGGCAGCGCATCGGCGTCGCGCGCGCGCTCGCGACGAATCCGCGCTTCCTCGTACTCGACGAACCGGTCTCCGCGCTCGACGTCTCCGTGCAGGCGCAGGTCGTCAACCTTTTGCAAGATCTGCAGGACGAGCTCGGACTCACGTACCTCTTCATCGCGCACGATCTCTCCGTCGTCGAGCACATCTCGACGCGCGTCGCGGTGCTCTACCTCGGCAAAGTGATGGAGCTCGCGGACCGCCGCGGTCTGTACGATGATCCGCTGCATCCGTACACGAAGGCACTGCTCTCCGCGGTGCCGGTGCCCAATCCGACCGTGAAGAAGACGCGCATCCTGTTGCAGGGCGACATTCCCACGCCGCTCAATCCGCCGAGCGGCTGCGTCTTCCACACGCGCTGCCCGATCGCGCAGTTCCCGATCTGCAAGGATCAGGTGCCGCCGCTCGTCGAGCACAAGCCCGGACACTTTGCCGCGTGTCATTTCGCAGGCGCGCCGCTTCCGGAGTCGAAGTCGGTCTAGAATCCCGCCGACGTCTCGTCCACGGTCGATGCGACCGAAACCATCGACTCATCCTTACGTACAAGAGGCGTGTTTGGGAGGACTTGCATGACCGCTGTTCGACGGTTGCTTACTACTCTGCTGTTGTCGCTGATGACGACGGCGATCTTTGCGCAGGAACCGCCGGCCCCGCGGACGACCGAGTCGGTCACCGCCGAGACGGACCAGGATGTGAACAACGCGCGGGCGATGCGCCTGTCGCTCGATGAAGCCATCCGCACCTCGATGGAGCGGAACCTCGGCATTCAGTTGCAGGAGTTCCAGTACCAGCAGTCGGGCTACAGCCTCCGCTCGTCGTACGGCATCTACGACTTCCTCGGCCGCGCGCTCCTGCAGGAGCGCAGCTCGCAGGCGCCGGTGACGTCGACGATCGAAGCCGCATCGTCGCGCACGCACTCGCTCGATCTGAGCGTCTCGCAGAACACGCCGATCGGCGGCGCGTACACGGTCTCGTTCAACAACAGCCGCGAGGCGACGTCGGGCGGCGTCTCGACCTTCCCCACGAAGTACGGTCTGGACCTCGGACTCGCGTACAACCAGCCGTTGCTCCGCGACTTCGGACTCGACGTCAACCGCCGCAACATCACCTTCGCGCGCAACACGCTCGGCATCAACCACGAGGCGTTCCGCACCGCGCTGATGGACACCGCGCTCTCGGTCGAGCGCGCGTACCTCAACCTCATCTACGCGCGCCGCAACATCGACGTGGTCAAGCAGTCGCTCTTCCTCGCCCGCGATCAGGCGCGCATCACGCAGATCCGCATCGACGTCGGCGCGTCCGCTCCGCTCGACATCCTCCAGCCGCGCGTCACCATCGCGACGACCGAGGAGCAGCTCATCCTCGGAGTGGCGAACGTGCGCGCCGCGGAAGACCAGCTCCGCGCGCTCATGCACCTCGATCCCTCCGAGTGGGATCGCCCGATCATCCCGACCGACGACATCCAGTATCAGCCGCTCACGATCAACACCGATGACGCGGTCCGCCGCGCGATGGAGCTGCGTCCGGAGCTCAAGCAGGACGCGCTCGACACCGACTCGCGCCGCGTGCAGTACCTCTACGCGCGCAATCAGACGCTCCCGCAGCTCGACTTCGATCTCAACTACGGACTCGGCGGCGTCGCCGGCAACACCGCGCAGCGCGATCCCATCACCGGCCGTCCGACGGGAGTCATCGAGCGCATCCCGTACGGCCGCGGTCTGCGCAGCATCTTCGAAGGCGACTTCCCGTCGTGGGTGATCGGCTTCAACCTCGGCGTTCCCATCACGAAC
This sequence comes from Thermoanaerobaculia bacterium, assembly GCA_035276365.1. Lineage (GTDB taxonomy): Bacteria > Acidobacteriota > Thermoanaerobaculia > Gp7-AA8 > Gp7-AA8 > QHVT01. The sequence goes on along the minus strand of DATELS010000625.1, from coordinate 9,181 downwards.
ATCGGAGCGCGCGCGGAAGCGAAGCGCGCCGAGCTCGCGTACAAGCAGTCGCGTCTCACGCAGGATCAGACGAAAGAGAACATCAGCATCGAAGTCCGCAACGCCGCGCGCAACGTCGACACGGCCGCGCGCTCGATCGCCGCGACGCGCGCCGCGCGCGAGGCCGCCGAGAAGAACGTCGAGGCCGAGCGCCGCCGCTACGAGAACGGCATGACGACGAACTTCCAGGTGCTCGAAGTACAGCAGCAGCTTTCGGACGCGCGCGTCCGCGAGCTGAACGCGCTCGTCAGCTACAACGCCGCCATCGCCACGTATCACCGCGCCGTCGGCGACATTCTCGACGTGCGCAACATCACCGTCACCGCGCCGGAGCTCCCCGAGGAACCCCACTTCTTCAGCACGCTGGAGAAGTACAATTGGCTGAATTACGGAAGCCGGGTCAATCTCGAGGAGGATCTGCCGAAATGACGACAGGGATCGTTGAGCCTACGTCTGCCCCTCCCGTTGCCGCACAGCCGAAGAACGTCTTCGCGCGAATGATCGGCGTGTTGTTCGCGCCCGAGGAGACGTTCCGCGACATCGTGCGGAGGCCGGACATCACGGCGCCGCTGCTCATTCTTCTCGTCATCGGATATATCTCCACGTTCGTCGTGATGCCGATCATGGACTGGGACGCGATGGTCGCGGCACAGTCCGAGCAGATGCACAAGCAGAATCCGAACATGTCCGACGCCGACATCGAGCGCGCGTCGGGCATGGTCAAGAAGATCGGCGGCTTCATGGGCTACGTCGGCCCGATCTTCGGCGCCGTGTGGTGGGTCATCGTCGCGGGCGTGCTGTTCCTCGGGTTCCGCCTCTTCGGAGGTGAGGGCACGTTCGCGCAGGCGTTCTCCGTCACGTTGTACTCGTGGATTCCCCTCACGATCTTCTCGATCATCATGACCATCGTCGCCCGCGCGAAGGGAGCGTTCGATCCCACGACCGCGGCGACGATCGTGAAATCGAATCCGGCCTTTCTCGTCGACATGAAAGAGAAGCCGGTGCTCTTCGCGCTTCTCGGCGCATTCGACATCTTCACCCTCTGGACGATCGTCCTGCTCGTCATCGGCTTCGCCGTGATGTCGCGCTTTTCGAAGGCGAAGTCCGCCGCGATCGTCGTCTCGCTCTGGCTCATCGCGCTGGTCATCAAGATCGGCTTCGCAGCCATGAGCGCGATGAAAATGAAGGGATGAAGTCGAAGTACCTCATCGGGGCCGCGGTGGCGATCGTCGTCATCGCGGTCATCGTCTTCAGCCTTCAGAGCGGCGGCCCGAAGGGGACGAAGGTCTATACCGAGCCAGTCGGTCGCAAAACCATCGAGGCGATCGTCACCGCACCCGGCCAGATCGATCCGAAGGTCAAGGTCAACATCAGCGCGCATATTGTCGGCAAGATCGAGAGGCTGTACTTTCTCGAAGGCGACAAAGTGCAGCGCGGTCAGAAGCTCGTCGAGCTCGAGAAGCATCTGTACGTCGCGGCGCGCGATCGCGCGTCGGCGCAGCTCGCGAGTCAGCGCGTGGAAGTGCAGCGTGCGCGCGCCGCGCTGCGGACGGCCGAGGCGGCGTATCAGCGCGCGCAGAACCTGAGCAGGCAGGGCATTCAGGCGCAGGAGCTGTTCGATCAGTCACGGCTCGCGTACGACAACGCGATCGCTGCGCTTGCCGCGGCGGAGCAGGGAGTCAATCAGGCGCAGGCGGGATTGCGGCAGGCGGAGGAAGACCTCTCGCGCACGACGATCGTGTCGCCGATTGCCGGCAAAGTCGTCGAATTGAATGCGCATGAAGGCGAGGTCGTCGTCACCGGCACGATGAACAATCCCGGCTCCGTCATCGCCGTCATCGCCGATCTCTCCGAGATTCTCGTCGAGGCGGAAGTGGGCGAGACCGAGATCGTCGGCATTCGCGTGAATCAGGAAGCGAAGGTGAAAGTCGACGCCATTCCGGATCACGAGTACAAGGCGCATGTCGTCGAGATCGGCAGCTCCGCCGCGGTGCGGCAGGGCGCAGGCGCGGGCATTCGCTATTTCAAGGTGAAAGTCGCGATCGACGATGCGGATGAGCGGCTGCGGCCGGGCATGACGTCGCAGGTCTCGATCGTGACGAACCGCGCGCTGAACGTCGCCGCGGCGCCGATCCAATCCGTCGTCGAGCGCGTGCCCGGCGAAAAAGCCGATGCCTCGGACGACGAGGGAAAGGCAAAGAAGAAATACGTGTTCCGCGTCGAGAAGAACAAGGCGAAACTGGTCGAGGTCACGACCGGCATCAGCGACGCCACGCACGTCGCGATCTTGTCGGGCGTGACCGCCGGCGACGTCATCGTGACCGGACCGTTCCGCATGCTGAAGAAACTCAATGACGGCGAAGACGTAAATGTGACGAAGGAAGAGAAGAAACCGTCCAAGGATTCGTCGAAGGATTCGAAGGACTCGGAGAAGGACTGATCCAATGAGCGCACTCCCGGACACGCAGCCCGCACACCTGATCGAGATGACCGAGCTCACGCGCGTCTACGACCTCGGTCCGCAGAAAATCTTCGCGCTCAACGGCGTGAACCTCACGATCGAGCCGGGCGAGTACGTCGCGATCATGGGACCGTCGGGCTCGGGCAAGTCGACGCTGATGAACATCATCGGCTGCCTCGACACGCCGACCTCGGGCTCGTATCTGCTGGACGGCGTGCCGGTCGAGACGCTGAACGACGACGAGCTCGCGGCGATCCGCAACAAGAAGATCGGCTTCGTGTTCCAGACGTTCAACCTGCTCGCGCGCACGACGGCGCTGCACAACGTCGAGCTGCCGCTCGTGTACGCGAAGATCTCGCGCGCGGAGCGGCGACAACTCGCGGAAGAAGCGCTCTCTGCGGTCGGCCTCAAAGACCGCATGAATCACCAGCCGAACGAGCTGTCGGGCGGTCAGCGCCAGCGCGTGGCGATTGCGCGCGCGCTCGTGAATCGTCCGTCGCTGCTGCTCGCCGACGAGCCGACGGGAAACCTCGACTCACAGACCGGCCGCGAAATCCTCGACCTCTTCCAGGAGCTGCACCAGCGCGGCAACTCGATCATCATGGTCACGCACGAGGATGACGTCGCGCAGGAAGCGAAGCGCGTGATTCACATCAAGGACGGCAAAGTCCGCGACTGATCGCGCCGCGTCGCGAGCACCGTCAACACCGCCATCACCGCCAGCGCCGCGCCGGTGTGAAACGCCGCGCGCGGCGAGACTTTCTCGTACAACACGCCGAAGAGCGCGGTGCCGGCGAGGACGCCCAGTCCGTTCGCGAGGTAGTACATCCCGAAGCTTTTCCCGCGCGCGGCCGCTGGGACGAGGTCCGCGATCCACGCGCGCTCCGCACCCTCCGCGAGCGTGAACGGAATCGCGTAGAGGATGAACAGCGCGACGAACGCCGTCATCGAATGCGCGAACGGAAAGACGATGTAGATGATCGCGTAGCTCGTCCAGCCGGCGATGAGGAGATAACGCCGGTCGACGCGATCCGAGAGCGAGCCCGCGCTGGTAGAGAAGAGGGACTTGATGACGTGATGCAACGCCCACAAGAGCGGCAGCATCGCCGCCGGCACGCCCGCCGCGTTGGCCTGCAGGAGCAGGAAGGTGTCGCTGGAGTTGGAGAGGGAGAAGAGGGCGACGGCGGCCAGCGCTTTGCGGAACGATGAACGATGAACGATGAACGATGAACCCTCATCTCGCCGTTCATCGTTCATCGTTCCTCGTTCATCGTTCGTCTCGTGCAAGAGAACGAAAAGCATCAACACCCCGAGCGCGCCCGGAACAATGGCGAAGGTCATCACCTGCCTCACCGACCATCGCTGCAGGAGCAGCATCGCCAGCAGCGGGCCGACGACGGCGCCGGTGTGGTCGAGTGCGCGATGGAAGCCGAAGGCGCGGCCGCGCTGCGCGGGCGGGGTGACGTCGGAGATCATCGCGTCGCGCGGGGCGGAGCGGATGCCTTTGCCCGTGCGGTCGACGAGACGCGCGGCGAGGACGACGGGCCATGTCGACGCGGCGGCGATGAAGAGGCGCGAGATCGCCGCGAGTGAGTAGCCGGAGACGACGAGCGGCTTGCGTCGCGCCGCGCGATCCGACCACGCGCCGGCGTAGTACTTGAGGATGGACGAGAGCCCGTCCGCCGCCCCTTCGATCATGCCGAGAATCGCGGGAGTGGCGCCGAGGGTGGCGGTGAGGAAGATGGGGAGGAGGGGATAGATCATCTCGCTCGCCGCATCGTTGAGCAATGCGGCGAGCCCGAGAAGGATGACCTGCGGCTTCAGTCGTTCACGCGACACGCGCGCAGGATATGCGAAGCGTGCGCTGTGTACTTCATCACGGGCAGCCGCTTCGTATCGGATCGGCCTCCGCTTCGAACACCTTGCTCCCGACGATGCCGCTCACGCGCACGCTCGAGAATGCGCGAGGCAGCGTCGGCGATGCCGGGGTTCCGCTCGCCACCCAGAGCGGCAGCGGATACGACGCCGCGCAGCAGGTGATCTGCGTCTCGAACCAGTTGTACGTCGTCGAGGTCGCGCCGGTCGGGAGTGAGACGCTCGCGACGATGCCGTTCCCCGGGCATGTGCCCGACTGCGTTCCCGCCGTGATCGTCGCCCCCTCGGTGCCGAGGCGTCCGCGCAGCACGTCCCAGACGCCGGTGAGCTCATAGCCCGTCGCATAGAACGCGAAGCCGCCCACGTCGTGCTTCGTGATCACCGTCAGAATCTTGTGGCGCAATGCCTGCGCATCGATTTGCACGCCCGTGTACGGCGAGGTGAACGTCTGCTCGTCGCTCGGCGTGCTGCGTCCCAGCCCGGACGCGTTCGGCTCGGACGGACCTTCCGCGCCAGTGGCCGTATTCGCCGCATACCACGGCAGAGCCACAATGATTTTCTTGTGATCGGCGATCTGCTGCTCGGCGAACGTCAATCCCTGCCCCATTGCAGTGTCATTGACGAGCTCACTACAGCAACTGAGATCGTTGTACATCATGATTTTCAGATAATCCGCTCCGCCATTATCGGTCAGCGCCTTGTAGTCATAGATGAGCGAATTGCTCGAGTCCGTACTGCCGGACAGACTGCGGCGCCTGTAAACGCATACGGAGACGATCTTATCCGGCAGACGTTTCTTGATGCGACGCACGAGCGACGTGAAATTGTCCCGCCACATCGGCACGTCTGTGGACGAAACGCCGGTGAGCATCGCCTCATAGTCGAGGTCGACGCCGGCCCAGCCATTATTGATCACCATCGCCGCGACTTTGTCGGCGTGATCGTTCATGTCCGCCTCGCTGCGGAAAATCCACTGCATGTATTGATTGGGAGTATACGGATCAGGCCATGTGCCGTGATTCTTCAATGTCGGGACGAGCACGGCGCCGTTCGTCAGCGTCGGCACATCGCTGCTCGTATCGTAATTGGCGACGATGTCGACGACCGTTCCTTGTGAGCCTGTGTGCGTAGAGAAGTAATACCACATCGGATTGACTTCGTGGACGACGCCCTGATTGTTCGTATTGAAGTCGGCCACACTGTTCGATTTGTCCCAGTGCGAGCGCATCCATACAGAGAGTCTGTAATTGTTCGCAAATGCGGAGCCGGCACTGAGAACCAGCGCTACGGCGAGGATCCAATGGCGTTTCATGAAGGGGTCTCCTGAATTAGATGTGCAGCGACTCCCTTCAGGGCAGCAAGCATGCCAGAAGTGTGTCTTTCGCGAGCGAACTTGCACGCGCTCCGCGTTCGCATACAATGCGCGCGATTTCACGGAGGAGCATTCGAAATGGCAATCAAAAAAGTGGGCGTGCTGGGCTGCGGTCTCATGGGCTCCGGCATCGCTCAGGTCGCGGCGCAGGCGGGTTACCACGTCGTCGTCCGCGAGGTCGAGCAGAAGTTTCTCGACAAAGGTCTCGGCGGCATTCAGAAGAGCCTCGGCAAGTTCGTGGAGAAGGGCAAGATGCAGCAGTCCGACATGGACGCCTGCCTCGGCCGTCTTCAGGGCACGACCAACCTCTCCGACCTCGCCGACTGCGACATCGTCATCGAGGCGATCATCGAGAACGCGCAGCTCAAGCGCGAGACGTACGCGGAACTCGACAAGATCGTGAAGCCCGAGGCGATCTTCGCGTCGAACACGTCGTCGCTGACCGTCACCGAGCTCTCCATGGCCACCGCGCGGCCGAAGCAGTTCGTCGGCCTGCACTTCTTCAATCCCGTGCCGCTCATGAAGCTCGTCGAAGTCGTGCGCACGATCCTCACGACGGACGAGGCGTTCAACACCGCGTACGAGTTCGCGAAGTCGCTCGGCAAGGAGCCGGTGGCGTGCCGCGACAACTCCGGCTTCATCGTGAATCGCCTGCTCGTGCCGTACATCCTCGACGCGATCCGCGCGTACGAGGAAGGCGTCGGCTCGATCGAGGACATCGACAAAGCCATGGTCCTCGGCTGCAACTATCCGATGGGGCCGTTCGCGCTGCTCGACTTCGTCGGACTCGACACGACGTACTACATCACGCACGTGATGTACGAGGAGTACCAGGAGAAGCGCTTCGCCGCGCCGCCGCTCCTGCGCCGCATGGTCCTCGCCGGACGCTACGGCCGCAAAACGGGCGCGGGTTTCTACGATTACGCGACGGGCACTCCCGTGCCGTTCGACAGGAAAGCATGATGGCGTTCGAGAACCTGAAGACCGAGACCCGCGACTCCATTCACATCATCACGATCGATCGGCCGAAGGTGCTGAATGCGCTGAACGCGCAGACAGTGGCCGAGATCGGCAGCGCGTTCGACGCCGTGCGCGACGACGCATCGGTGAAATGCGTGATCCTCACCGGCGGCGGCGAGAAGGCATTCGTCGCCGGCGCGGACATCAACGAGCTCGCGCAGATGACGCCGGTGTCGGGCAAGGACACGTCGGCGCGCGGACAAAACGTGTTCCGCGCGATCGAGCGCTTCCCGAAGCCCGTCATCGCCGCGATCAATGGCTTCGCCCTCGGCGGCGGCTGCGAGCTCGCGCTCGCGTGTCACATCCGCATCGCCTCGGAGAAAGCGCAGCTCGGATTGCCCGAGGTGACGCTGGGGATCATTCCGGGATACGGCGGCACGCAGCGCATGGCGCGCCTCCTCGGCAAAGGCAAGGCGCTCGAGCTGATCCTGACCGGCGATCGCATCGGCGCCGCGGAGGCGGAGCGCATCGGACTCGTGAACAAAGTCGTTCCCGCGGATCAGCTCATGAGCGCGGCGGAGGAGATGGGTCGCACGATCGCGTCGCGCGGACCGCTCGCCGTGCGCGCCGCGATCGAGGCGGTGATGAGCGGCAGCGAGATGCCGTTCGACGAGGGACAGTTCCTCGAGGCCACGCTGTTCGGCCTGCTCGCGTCGACCGAGGACATGAAAGAGGGGATGGGAGCGTTCCTGGAGAAGCGGAAGGCCGATTTCAAGGGACAATGAACTCGTGACGGACAACCTCGAGCACCTCATCTACGACTGGAACGCGCAGGGCGAGCAGCCGGCGAAGCCGTCGAGAAAAATCGAGTTCGATGACGAGACGCTGCGCGACGGGCTGCAGTCGCCGTCCGTCACCGATCCGTCGATCGAGGACAAGCTCCGCATCCTTCATTACATGCACGCGATCGGCATCGACAACGCCGACATCGGTCTCCCTGGCGCGGGACCGCACGTGCAGAAGACGGTCGAGCGTCTCGCGCGCGAGATCGTCGAGCAGAAGCTCTCCGTCTATCCGAGCGCCGCGGGTCGCACGCACGAGAACGACATCCGCCCGATCATCGACATCTCGCAGCGCGTCGGCATCGCCATCGAGGCCGATCTCTTCATCGGCTCGTCGCCGATCCGCCAGTTCGCGGAGGAGTGGGACCTCGACTGGATCATCGAGCAATCGGCGAAGGCCGTGCGCTTCGCGGTCACGAACGGGATCCCGGTCATGTACGTGACCGAGGACACGACGCGCGCGAAGCCGGCCGACATCGAGAAGCTGTACACGGCCGCGATCGACGCGGGCGCGGCGCGCATCTGCATCGCCGACACCGTCGGTCACGCGACGCCGTGGGGCACGCGCAACGTCGTGCGCTTCGCGCGGCAGCTCGTCGATCGACTCAACCCGCAGGTGAAAGTCGACTGGCACGGACACGAAGACCGCGGCCTCGGCGTCATCAACTGCATCGCCGCGCTCGAGGCGGGCGCGGATCGCGTGCACGGCTCCGCGGGCGGCATCGGCGAGCGCGTCGGCAACACGCCGATGGATCTGCTCATGGTCAACCTCAAGCTCATGGGTTGGATCGACAACGACCTCACCGCGCTGCCCGATTACGTGAAGCATGTCTCGCGCGTGACGCACGTGCCGGTCGCCGATCGCTATCCCGTGTTCGGTCGCGATGCGTTCCGCACGGGCACCGGCGTGCACGCCGCCGCGATCATCAAGGCGAAGAAGAAGGGAAGCGACTGGCTCGCCGACCGCGTTTACTCCGGCGTTCCCGCGGGAATGTTCGGTCTCAAGCAGATCATCGAAGTCGGTCCGATGTGCGGACTCTCGAACGTGATCTACTGGCTCGACGCGAACGGCTACCCGCAGGACGAGACGCTGGCGAAAGAGATTTTCCAGCTCGCAAAGTCGACGAATCGGATTCTGACCGAGGACGAGTTGCACGACTGCGCGAAACGGTGGCAGGAAGCGAGCTCGCAGTTAGCGAAGTGAAAAGCCCGAGTGGCGAAATGGCAGACGCAGCAGACTCAAAATCTGCCGGGGCTCAGCCCCATGTCGGTTCGAGTCCGACCTCGGGCACCATCTGGTAACAACCGATCTCTCGACGGGAACTTAAAATCATCCTCATGAAACGCCTCGCCTCCGCGGTCGCGCTGCTCGTTCTCTCGAATCTCACCCTTGCCTCCGGACGCTGGACGGACGGCTCCGAACCGCGCGATCCGCATGCGTGGCGCGCGCAGGGACACGTCGTGATCCTGCATCCCGCGGGCGCGTTGACCGAAGACGACGTTGAGCCGCGCCCATGACGCGCCGCGCACGGCTTCATGCAGGGCGGCGGCCTCGATCTTCTTCTGCGCGGTGAACGGCTCGATGGAGAGGATGCGCGCATCAGCGATGCGCGCGTTGTCGGCGACGCGCGC
>DATELS010000624.1:0-9758 GCA_035276365.1 Thermoanaerobaculia bacterium | reverse complement strand
TGGCTCGTTCGTTGTACTAACGCCGTGGTGATGTCGAAGTCTCTTCTCCGCACGATTCTCCAGCCGCTCGCTGTCGCCATCGGCGTCGGGCTCGCGGTGCGTGGAGCGGTGCACATCTACTCCATCCCTTCCGCGTCGATGGCGCCTACGCTCGAGGCCGGCGATCAGATCGTCGTCACGCGTTACTTCGGCGGCGCGCCGAAGCGCGGCGACGTCATCGTCTTCCAGTCGCTCACGCAGCCCGATGAACTGCTCGTCAAGCGCGTCGTCGGCGTGCCGGGCGACCTCATCGACAGCCGTCTCGGCCGCGTGCGCGTCGGCGGCTACACGCTCCCCGAGCCGTACGTCAAACGCCAGGCCGCGACCGGCGCCATCGAGACGCAAGTCGTCCCGTCCGCGTGCTACTTCGTCCTCGGCGACAACCGCGATGACTCGCTCGACAGCCGCTCGTGGGGCGTCGTGCCGCGCGATCGCGTCATCGGACGCGCGCGTCTCGTGCTGTGGTCGTGGCCCGGATCCGACGGCGTCGTGCGCGCGCTCGACGACGGTGCGCGTCGCGGCAACGCCACCCATCCTGCAGGCCGTCTCTTCAAATGGGTCGAGTGAACTGATACCCTCCGGCGAGCGGAGGTTCTCATGAAGCGCAATCGCCGAGAGCGGGGTGAGGGTCAGTTCGGTTGCCTCGTCGGTCTGGTCATTCTTCTGATCGCCGGGCTCGTCGCCTACAAGATGATTCCGGTCAAGGTGAAGGCGGCCGATCTGCGCGAGACGATCGTCGATGAGTCGAAGTCCGCAGGCCAGCACAAGGATCCGCAGATTCGCCGGCAGATCCTCGCCAAGGCCGAGCAGCTCGAGCTTCCTCTCACCGACAAGGACATCGAGATCAACCGCACGAGCAGCAACATCCGCGTGCATGTGCAGTACACCGTGCCCGTCGACTTCCCCGGCTTCACCTACCAGTGGCATTTCAAGGTCGACACCGACAATCCGGTGTTCTGAGGAGCCTCATGACCGTCACGATCAAGATTCGCGAAAACGGTCCGTACCTGGTCGACGGCGAGTTCACGCTCGTCGACCACAACGGCAACGAAGTCCCCATCACGAAGCGCGCGCTGTGCCGCTGCGGCGGCTCGACGATCAAGCCGTTCTGCGACGGGACGCATTCGAAGATCGGCTTTCAGGGCGCGAACGCCGCGGTCGAGAGCTCGGACTCCGGCTCGTCGTCGAGCTGAAACACGACGGCTTCCCAACCGGTCCATCCCACGCTTCTCCGCCGCGGCATCTCCGCCTCGGCGTCCGTCACGAAATCGGGCAACGTCTCCATCCGTCTTTTCCTCCGGATGGAGTGTCGATTCATGCCGTGTTCCGCCCGTCCGTAGAGAGGAAGCGTCGCGAACGACGTCAAAATCGTTTGCGCGTCAGAAGCGAAACGCGATTCCGGCAAAGAGCCGCGCGCACAAGTACTCGACGATCAGCGCGAGCGCGAGCCAGACGAGAGCGATACCGCGGATGCGCATCGCGCGCAGCGTCCGGATGATGCGGATCGCTCCCGCGATCGCGCCGGCGAGCAGCACCAGCTCCACGATGACGAAGAAGCCCGACTCGATCTTTCCGACGATCGGCAGGATGCTGAAGAAGACCTGCGCCAGGATGTAGGCGATGAGCGGCGGCGTCGCCGCGCGGCGGAGACGCTGCGGTGCGGTGTCGGCCGGGATCGACTCGAACAACTAGCTCGCCGCGACCGCGCGCGCCGCGGCGTGTGCGTCTTCCCAGACGTCGACGTCGCGCGAGAAAAAGTGCACGCGCGCCTTCTTGTACTCCTTCGTCGGGAAGAGCGCCTGCTTCTGCGCGAGTCCGGAGTCCTTCGCCAGATCGTTGATCACCGACTCGCACTCGTCGACCGACCGCGCGTGCACGGTCGTGTAGAGGTTGTACGGCCAGTCGTCGTAGACGGGGCGGAGGTAGCAGTGCGACACCGCGCGATGCTGCACGAGCTTCGCCGCGTAGTCGTCGGCCTTGTCATTCGGGACGATCCAGACACCCATCGCGCTCGCCGCAAATCCGGCCTTCCGGTTGTGAATCGTGGCGGAGAAACGGCGAAGCTGCCCGCGCTTGAGCAGCGTGCGCGCGGAGGCGAGGAGATCGTCGGCGGAGACTCCGGAGTTGCGCGCGAGCGCATCGAAGGGACGCGGCTGCAGCGGCAGATCGCGCTGCAGCAGGCGCACGCACTCGATCTCCTGCGGCGTCAGCGGCGTGTACTCGCCCTGCGCGTCGTGCTCGGAGTGACTCTCGCCGTCCGAGCCGCTGCTCTTGTACAGCTTGAGCGTTGGCAACGGGCGCATGGTGTCGCAGTCCGCGTTGCGGCCGAGGATCTCGATGGTCTTGTCGAGACCGATTTTCGAGAGCGGCGAGACGAACAGCGTGAACCAGAGATTGAGATCGTTGTTGCGGCGATAGTTGCGCGTGACGCCGGGATGCGCGTTGATCGCCGCCGCCGCGTCATCGACGCGCTCCGGCGCGACGCGCGCCGCGACGAGACACGAACGGTAGCCGAGGGCGCGGGCGTCGAAGTGGGCGGTGAGGGCGCGGACGACGCCGTCTCTCTTGAGACGCTCGGTGCGCTTGATCACTTCCTTCTCGGACATGTCCAGCGCTTGTCCGATGAACGCGAACGGCGTGGAAACGAGCGGAATCTCCCCTTGCAGACTGCCCAGCAGCTCGCGGTCCCGTTGATCTGTTTCCTGCATTTCGACCCCTCAGTGCGTGAGGTTCCGTTGGTTGGACGAGGTGGAAGAATTGTAGCGCAGCTTTGGGAACTCGCTCGCGTCGATTGCGTCGCCTCGCGCCACGCGATCGCGATGCACGAACGAGGCCGCGACCGCCTCCTCCCGATCGACGCCCAGGTACCCTTCCGGATATCCGGACAGCTTCTCCCGCGCCGCATCGAACAGCCGCACCGCACCGCGAAACGTCCCGCGCTGCACGTGGTGATACGCGGCCGCGAGTTGAATGAGTCCCTGCAGAAAACGGCGCTCTTCGCCTTGCGTGCGCAGCCAGAGCGACTCCCACGCCTCGTGCGCGTGCCAGAACTCGTGCGTGTTGAAGAGATGGACGCCGGCAGCAATCGCCGGTTCATCGTTCATCGTTCATCGCTCATCGTTCGTGTTCAGTCCGTCGCGCGCGTCCCCTTCTTCAACACCTCGCAGATCGCGACGGTAAAGTCCGTCGTCGAGCCGGTGCCGCCGATGTCGCGCGTACGGCTTTCCTCGCCCTGGCCGAGGACGCGGGTGATCGCGTCGTGGATGCGCTTGGCCGGGCCGGTCTCGCCGATGTGCTGCAGCATCATCACCGCCGACTGCAGGAGCGCGAGCGGGTTCGCCTTGTTCTGGCCGGCGATGTCGGGCGCGCTGCCGTGCACCGCCTCGAACACCGCGCCGTTCTCGCCGATGTTCGCGCCAGCCACGACCCCGAGTCCGCCCACGAGTCCCGCCGTCAGATCCGACACGATGTCGCCGTACAGATTCTCGAGCAGCAGGATGTCGAACTGGTTCGGATCGATCACGAGCTGCATGCACAGGTTGTCGACGATGCGATCGTCGGCCGTGATGTTCGGGTACTCCTGCGCCACCTCGCGGAAGCATTTCAGGAACAGCCCGTCCGACATCTTCATGATGTTCGCCTTGTGCACGCACGTGACGCGCTTGCGTCCGTTCGCGCGCGCGTACTCGAAGGCGAAGCGGGCGATGCGCGTCGATGCCTTCGCCGTGATGATCTTCAGCGACTCGACGACGCCCGGCACGACCTCGTGCTCGAGTCCCGCGTAGAGGCTCTCCGTGTTCTCGCGCACGACGACGAGATCGATGTCGTCGTAGCGCGACTTGATGTTCGGCAGCGTCTTCACCGGACGCAGGTTCGCGTACAAGTCGAGCGTCTTGCGCAGACGCACGTTGATCGACGCGAAGCCGGTGCCGATCGGCGTCGTCACCGGACCTTTGAGCGCGACTTTGTTCCGCAGCACGGAGTCGAGCACGTCCTGCGGCAGCGGATCGCCCGACCGCGCGATCGCCTCCGCGCCGACGAAGTACTTCTCCCACTCCACGTCGACGCCCGCGCACTCGATGATCTGCACCACCGCCGCCGTGACCTCGGGGCCGATGCCGTCGCCGGGAAGAAGGGTGATTTTGTGCTTTGCCATTTCTTATGAGGCTCCTAACTCTGCAGCACGCGTGCGCGCTTCGGCGACATCGAACTGCAGCGGAAACATATCGCGAAGCGCGGCCATCTCGGGGAGCTCCTCGATGCAGCGACGGATGCTCTCGAGCGTGGCCGGGATGAAGTCGAGGTAATGCATGCGTCCGCGGACGATGGGCTGCTTCGCGAACGTGCCGAGGATCTTGATCGAGCGCTGGAGGAGCGTCTCGAAGTAGCGGCGGCGGATGTCGCCGTCCGCGCCGATGCTCGTCGCGTAGTACGACAGCATCTCCAGCTCCGCGTCATCGCCGATGATGCGCGCCACGCCGCGGTCGCGCAGCAAAGACGCAAGATCGTACGTGTCCGGCCCCATTCGCAGATCTTGATAATCGATCAGGAATAACGTGTCATTCGCGAGATGTAGATTTTGGCCGTGATAATCGCGATGACATAAAACGTACGGATGGCGTGCAACATTTTCGCAGATGGTTTTCATCAGCGGTTGCAGCGACTCGCCATCCGCGCCCATCAGCTTCTCGACGTAGAACTCGCGCGCCATCTGCAGCTCGCCGAGAAAGAACTCCGCCGTGAACGCCGCGTTCAGGCCGCGATCCTCCGCCTTCTGAAACGCGACGAGGAGATCGATCGCCGCGCGATACAAACGCAGTCCCTCTTCGCGATCCTCATGCAGCACCTCGAAGAGCGTGCGATCGCCCGCGTCGCGCTGCAGCACCGCGATCTCGCAATGCTGCAGCACCTCGGGCACCGCGCCATGTTGCGCGATCGCGTCGTACGCGCTCAGGAATCGCCCGAGCTGCGTGCGCACTTCCTCCGGGTAGTACGCGAGGATGTACGTCTCGCCGTTCGACGCCGTGACGCGGTAGTACGCGCGCACCGACGCGTCGCCGGCGAGTGGCCGGGCCGTCCAGCCGGGACCGAGCCACTCGTCGACGTACGGCGCGGCGTCCGTGGGAAGAGAGGTCACGAACCTATTTCGGAGTCGCGCCCTTCTCGTCCTCGCGCGCGTCGCGGATGACGATCTTCGTGATCGACACCGGATTGTTCGGACGGTCCTGCGCACCCTTCGGCGCGCTGACGATCTTGTCCGCGACGTCCATGCCCTTCGTCACCTGGCCGAACACCGAGTACTGGCGATCGAGGAACGGCGAGTCGGCGACGACGATGAAGAACTGCGACGATGCGCTGTTCGGATCCTGCGCGCGCGCCATCGAGACGATGCCGCGCTTGTGCGAGACGGTGTTGAACTCCGCCTTCACGTTCGTGGGCGAGCCGCCCGTGCCCCACGTGTTCGGGTCGCCGGAGATCGTGTTCGGATCGCCGCCCTGGATCATGAAGCCGGGGATGACGCGATGGAACTTCGTGTTGTTGTAGAAGCCCTTCGACGCGAGGTCGATGAAGTTCTTCACGTGATTCGGCGCGACGTCGGGGAAGAAGCGGATGTCGATCTCGCCCGCGGTGGTGTGAATCTCGGCGACCTTGTTCTCGTACTGACTCATCGATTTCTCCTGTGTGCCCGTCGCCGCGGGAGTCGCGGCGGTGGCTGTCGTTTCGGTCGCCGTCGTTGCGGACGATTCGGTGGCGCTCGTGGCCGTCGCGGCGCTGTCGGTCGCGGGCTCGGACTGCGCCGTCGCGCCGTCGCCATTGGTCTGCGAACACGCCATCAGCGTGAGGATCAGGACGCCGTACAGAGTTCGTTTCAAAGCAAAACCTCCAGGGTTCTTAGTCAGGCGGCGAATGCTAGCAGATCGCGCGCCGGGTCCGGCGCGGTAGCGGGCGCGGCTAATTGCGCGGCAGTGCCGCGGGCGCCGTCGTGATCCGAATGTCGCCCTCGGCCGCCTCGAGCGTGAGCTTCTCGCCGCCGCGATTCAGACGACCCGTGGCGCGCACGCGCGTGCGTCCGCCGCTGATCTGCTCTTTCGTGATCGTCAGCCCCGGCAGATCCGACACGATCGTGTCCGCCTCGGGATCCGTCGTCACGATCGTCGCGTCGACATCCGCCGAGAAGTTGACGGGGATGTGCACGATGACGTTGCCCTTGTCCGTCTTCGCAGCGATCGTCTCCGTCGCCGAGCCCTTGTCGATCGTGACGGTGATGTCGCCCGACGTGGTCTCCGCCTTCACCGGCGCGGTCGTGCGGCGCACGACGATGTCCCCGCCTCCCGACGCGAGATGCATCGGCGCGTTCATGTACGACACGCGAATCGTGCCGCCGCGCGTCGTCACGGTGCCGCCGCGCCGCGCGCGCTGCACGGTCACGTCGCCCGCGCGCGTCGTCGCCTGCAGGATGCCGGTGACGTCGCCGAACTGCAGCGGTCCGCCTTCCGACAACACCTTGCACGCGCCGCTGACGTCGCCGAGGAGGACTTTGCCGGCGCCGGTGTAGACGTCGACGTCGCCGTCGATCGACGGCACTTCCACGTCGCCGAGGTTCGTGTAGTAGCGGAAGAAACCCTTCACCGGCTCGCCGCGCTGCGGCGCCTTCTGCGATGCGCGCTGCTCGCGCGGGATGAGATGCATCCCGCTCATGCCCGAGCCATTGGCGAGCAGAAAGATATTGCCCATCAGCGTCGCGGTCGTGATCGACGTTCCGCCCGGACCGTTGATCGTGCCGCGATAGATGTTCTGCGTCTGATTGAACTCGCCGCGCGCGGGGAGGTTCGTGCGAATCTCGCCCTTCGCCGTCTCGGCGATCCACTGCACCGCCGCGTCGGGCGGCAGGCTCGCGGTGATGTCGCCGTTGATCGAGCTGAGGTCCGCGTTCGCGCCGAACTGCTGCGTCATGTACGCGACCGAGCCGTTCACGCTCTCGACGATCGTCTCGCCTGTGACGTTGTTCACGACGACGAGTCCCGTCACGTTTTTCACGCGCACGTTGCCGGCGACGTTCGTCACGCCGATGCGGCGGCTCGTCTGCGAGAGCACGGTCACGTTCGTCGACCGCGGCACGCGCACGATCCAGTCGACGTTCGAGTCCCAGCCGTTGCGCGTCGCGGCGACGACGGTCTTGAGCACGCGCGTGCGCGCGTCGCCGCCGACGAGATTCGCGGTGTGATGATGTCCCTCGTCGATGCCGGCCGCGCTCGCGGCGGTGATCGTCGTGATCGTCGTGGCCTCGATCTCGGCGCCGTCGCTGCCGCTGATCTCGATGTTGCCGACCGGGTTCTCGAGCACGAGCGTTCCGCCCTGTGCGATCGGGAACCGCTGATCCGCGCGGAAAGTCTTCTTCGCGGTCTGCGCGTACGCGAGACCGCTGAAGGTGAAGACCACCGCGACGACGAGAGCTCGTTGTTTCATGTCAGGGCTTGATGTTGCTCAGCGCTTCCGCCGCCTTCACGCGGACGTACAGGTTCTCGTCTCCCTCGGACGCCTTGGCGCGCAGCGTGTCGACCATCGCCGGATCGAACGTGGCGCCGCCGCGCGCGAGGTTCACCAGCGCGTCAACCGCCTTCATGCGCACCGCCGGATTCGGATCGCTCTTCAGCGCCTGAATGAGCGCGTCGCGCGTATCCGCCGCGGTGCCCGCGGGCGGCAGCGTCGACAGCGTGTCGACGGCGCGAATGCGCACGCCTTCGTGCTCGTCGTTGCGCAGCACCTTCGCGAGCGCGTTCGCGATCTCGGGATCGGCGAACTGCGGATTCGAGTACGTGCGGCGCACCCACTCCATCGCGTTCGAGCGCGGCGTCACCGACTCCTCGTTCTCGAGCATGTAGGAGAGGAGGCGGACGATGCTCTTCTCCTTCGGATTGCCGCGCACGGTCCAGTGCGACGTGACGTCGAACGAGACCTTGATGTCGTTGTCCGTCGCATCGCCGTCGAGGAACTGCACGTTCGTGATGTTCGGGCGACCCTGAATCTCGGGGCTCAGCGCGGAGGCGTTGAGATCACGATTCTCCGCGAGCGAGACGGGTGTGATCTGCTCGCCGGCGCTCGGAACGAGCGGACGCACGTTGTCGACGCGCGCACCGGTCGGCGCGATGCGATCCGCGTTGCGGTCGCCGAAGAAGTATCCGCCGCCCGCGAGTACGACTACGGCCGCGGCTTGCGCGACCCACTTGAACGCGGGCTTGCGATGAAACGGGACGACATTCGCCGGACGCGACTCCTCGGCCATGCCGATGCGTCCGAGGAACTCGGCTTTCACGCGCGGCGGAACGTCGACCTCGGGCAGATCGCCGAGGACGTCCCACGTCTCTTTGTAGGCAGCCCACTCTTCGCCGCAGACGTCGCAGGTCTCGATGTGCTGATGCGTCAGCTCACGCCGCGCCGGGTCGAGCGACTCGGTCAAAAGGAGCGGCATGCTTTCTCTCAAGGCACTGCATTCAGACATCGGTCACCTCCACCGCGGCCTTCGCCGGCGAGTGTCTTCTTCAACGTTTCCATGGCCCGGAAGACGCGCGTCTTCACGGCGCCTTCCGAACAGCCGGCGATCTGTGCGATCTCGGCGTACGACAGTCCCTGATACCGGGACAGCAGAATGGCTTCGCGTTGCTCGGCCGTCAGCGACTCGAGCGCGCGTCGAACGAGCGTCTCGTTCTCACGCTTCTCGAGACTGCGATCCGGCGCGAGCTCGCTCGGAGCCGGCAGCGTCACGAGGACGTCCGCCGTCTCCTTCGCTTTGTTGTCCGCCTTGCGCAGATAGTCGCGGCACCAGTTCGCGGTGATGGAGAAGAGCCACGTCGACAGCTTTGCATCTCCGTTGAACTGGTTGGCGTGCCTCATCATCTTGACGAACACTTCCTGCACGGCGTCTTCGGCAGCCTCGGCGTTCTTCAAGAAACGAAACGCGAAGTTGTAGATCCTCCCGCTGTACCGGTCGTAGATCTCTGACGCAGGGGAGTAATCGCCCGCCTGAACGATGCGCATCAACTCCTGATCGTTCAGGTGTTTCATCTCCCCTGTTTCTCTGCCTTTGGACGTGGACATGGACGGAAGGTTACGGAGCCCCTGCCGCCTCGGGAACAAGCCCTCGTACCGGTTCATTCACCGGCTCAGGCCGCTCGACCTGCACCGCCACCAGCGCAAACAGGTTCAGCATCATGTAGAAGACCTCGGTATCGCCGAAGTTGAACTCGAAGAGTCCGGCGATGGTGAGGCTGACGACGACCGCGATCCCGATCTCCGCCCACGTCTTCTGCGGACCGTGCCACGCGCGCACGCACTCGCGAACCATGAGCCCGAGAAGAAGAAAGTACGCGGCGAGGGCGAGGATGCCGCGCTCCGCCCAGAGCTGCACGACGTTGTTGTGCAGGTGCGGCGGACGCGGGCGCGGTGCGTCGGGCTTTCGATACAGCGCGTAGACTTCCTTGACATTCGCGGGACCGACGCCGAGGACGGGGTAGTCGCGGATCATCTCGACGCCGGCCTGCAGCATGCGCACGCGATCGAAGTTCGAGGACTGCTGCATGTCGAACGTCGACATCAATCGACTGAAGAGCGGCAGCGGTAAGAACGTCACGAAGAGAATCGCGATCGGCAGCGCATAGAACGCGAGTCGCGCGCGCGACACCACGAGCAGCACCGCCGCCGCCACCGCCCACCCGAGCCAC
>DATELS010000623.1:0-7442 GCA_035276365.1 Thermoanaerobaculia bacterium | reverse complement strand
GACGACTCGGCGATGCCGAGGCAGACGCCGCTGAGGGCGCGGCCGGACTTGAGACGCTTGTAGAGCCGCGGACGCGGGCCGCGATTCGCGTTGCGCACGATCGCGAGCAGCACGAGCACGGGAATGGCGACGAACGTCGCGATGGCGATGCCGGCGCCGAGGATGAAGAGCGCCTCCATGCGTCCGAGTTGCGCGTCGAGCGGCACCATCAGCAGCGCGGTGGCCACGGCCATCACGATGGCCACGCCGACGACGATCCCCACCACTCTTCGCAGTCTCGTCGTGCGCACGACCTCCTCGGCCGCGCTCAGCGTCGGATCGATCGGCGGCAACTCGATTCCATTGCCCGCGAGCAGCGTCTGAAATTCTTTCGCGGAGTCGAGAAGCGTGCGGCAGCGCTCGCACGTGCGGATGTGCTCCCGCTGCTCCGCCGTCATCGGCGTTCCGGATTCCATCGAGGCCACGAGCGCGGCCACAGCGTCATTGCAGTTCATCGAGCTCCCTCATTTTCTTCAGCCCGTGGTGAATGCGGCTCTTGACCGTGCCCACGGGGATGCCCAGTCGTTCCGCGACTTCGCGTTCCGACAACTCTTCGAAATACCGCAGCAAAATCGCCTCGGCCAAACGCTCCGGCAGACGCGCGACCATCGCCCGCACCTGCCGCGCGCGATCGCTCGCGACGAGGTTCGCCTCCGCGGACGGCGCGGGCGAAGGCAGCTCCGCCGCGAGATCGACCTCTTCGTGCTCGACGCTCTTCGCCCAGCGGTTCTTCACGAGATTCCACGCGATGGCGAAGAGCCACGCGCTGAAGCGATACGCCGGGTCGTACCCGCGCGCGCCGCGCATGACGCGCATCCATGTCTCCTGAAAGACGTCATCGACGTCCGGCGACGCACCGAGCGCGCGATTGAGCACGGCCGCGAGCGGCTTCCGATATCTCTCGATGAGCGGCCGCACCGCCTCGGCATCCCCGTTGGCAATCGAGCCGACGAGGTACGCGTCGCTGGCCTGCGCGAGATCGTTCACATCTCGCTATACCAGGCGTCGCGCGAAAAGGTTCAACTGCAGCACGAGCCCCGTCGTGAACAGGAGCGCGCCCATCACCGCCGGCGCGAGATGGGTCGCGCTCAGGTAGCCGATCGCGGGATGCACGCCTATCGCGGTGATGAATCCCGACGCGCCCGCGACGGCCAGCGCCTGCCACAGACTCCTGCGCATCGGGCTGCACCAGATCGTGAGCAGCATCGCAATACCGCACGACGCCAATCCTCCGCCGAAGCCCGCGCGATCGTGCGCGATCAGCGGCACGAGCCGGTCGCTGATCGCGCGGATCGACGCGACGTCCACGCGCATGAACTCGAGATCCTGCGGCACGAACACCGCGGTCATGCCGACGGTCATGATCGTCAGTCCCGCGCCCACGATCCCCAGCGACGCGAGCAAGAGACACGCGCGCGCCGCGTTCATCGGCTCGCCCGCGCGCAGCCACGCGCCGCGCGGAGGTCGCGTCAGCACGAGTCCCGCGATGAAGATCGGCGCGAGCGCGAGCGTCGACAGCCCGTGCCACGTGTCGAGATAGCCGTAGCCGAGGTAGGCGAGGAAACTGAGGAAGCCGGCGGCGCCGCTGAGGAGAATCGTCCACCACGCCCACGGCTCGCGCTCGCGCATCGGGAACATCACCAGCCACAGATACATCGTCCCGATCGCGACCAGCACGCCCGCGAACGAGATGCGGTCGTGAATCATGAAGTGCACGATGCGGCACCCGTGCAGCGCGCAGAGCTGCTGCGCGGTCATGCCGAGGTAGGCCGTGTCGTGAGGCATGAAATGGCCGGTCGCGGCCTGGAATCCCGCGAAGATGCCGCACACGATCAGCACGAGCGAGAAGAAGATCAGCAGCGGGCGGCCGTCGCCGATGAGCGCGCTGAAGAACGAGTCGTCGTGCATCGGTTAACGAATGATGCCACGCGGGTATCTTTCATGCGTATGAACCGGCTTCTTCTCGCCTCCGTCCTCATCCTCGCGTGCACCGAGACCGCACCCGTGCAGTCGGCGCCGCCGGGCGGCGTGAGCGTCGTCGCGCAAGGGCTGGAAGTGCCGTGGTCGATCGTCTTCGCGCCGGATGGACGCATGCTCGTCACCGAGCGTCCCGGCCGCGTGCGCGCGATCGAGAAAGGCGTGCTGCGTCCGCAGCCGCTGCTCTCGCTGACGAACGTCGTCGCGACGGGCGAGGCCGGCCTGATGGGACTCGCGCTGCATCCCGACTTCGCGAAGAACCACTTCGTCTATCTCTGCTACGCGACGGAAGGCGGCGACGATCTGACCGACGTCGTCATGCGCTATCGCGACACCGGCGCGTCGCTCGTCGAGCCGCGCGCGATCGTGCAGAACATCCCCGCCGCGCGCTTCCACGCAGGCTGCCGGTTGAAGTTCGGGCCGGATCGCAAGCTGTACATCACGACCGGCGACGCGACCACCCGCGAGATCGCCCAGAACCTCCACAACCTCGGCGGCAAGATTCTGCGCGTGAACGACGACGGCACCGTGCCGCAGGACAATCCTTTCGCGGGCTCGCCGATCTGGTCGTACGGCCATCGCAACCCGCAGGGCATCGACTGGGATCCGAAGAGCGGACTGCTCTTCGAAACGGAGCACGGACCGTCCGGCTTCGACGGCGGCTCCGGCGGCGACGAAGTGAACATCGTCGAGCGCGGCCGCAACTACGGCTGGCCGGAGATCATGCATCACGACAAAAAGAAAGGGATGGAATCGCCGCTCCTCGACTACACGCCCGCGTGCGCGCCGGCGAGCGGCGCGTTCTGGCGCGGCGACTTCTACTTCGGCTGCCTGCGCGGCGAGAACCTGCATCGCGTCGTGCTCGATCCGAAAGACCGGCGCAAAGTCCTCCGCGAAGAGAAACTCTTCACCGACCTCGGACGCATCCGCGAGGTCGCGGTCGGTCCGGACGGCGCGCTCTATTTCTCGACGAGCAATCGCGACGGCCGCGGCAATCCCGCGAAGACCGACGACCGCATCTTCAGGCTTCCCGCCGGTAAATGACGTACGAGTAGACGACGGAGCCGAGGGCGGTCGCGAGGACGACGGCGATGAGTCCCGCCTCCAGCACGCGCGGACCGAACAGCGGCAGCAGCATGAGCACCACACCGCCGAGCATGAACAGGCGTCCGCCGAAGCGGTGCGTGCGGAACCACACGTCTTCGCTGGCGAGCGTCCATGGCGTGCGGATGCCGACGAAGAAGTTGCGCGGCACGGTCGTGATGTAGTTGCCAAGGACGATGAAGAGGGCGCCGATGACGATGGGCATGGCCATCGACATGTTCACGCGCATGCCCGTCGCGGCGAGCAGCGCGAACACGTGCACGGCGAGCATCGAGAGCATCGTCGTGATCCAGATCGCGCGGTAACCGCGCGACTCCGTGTCGAGCAGATAGCCGCGCGGCGAAATGCGCGGCAGCACCGGGAACAGCACCGCGAGCAGCAGCAGAATGCCCGGCATCAGAAACGCGCCGGTCGCGCGGCTCGCGTAGCCGTTCACTTCACCCGCAGCGTTCCAGTGAATCGGCACCTCGTCCGGCAGACGGTTGTAGAACCCGATGCTGAGCAGCAGCGCAGCGGCGACGATGGCGGGCGAGATCCATTTCATGACTTTTTCCTCTTCTTGTTTTCGCCGAAGACTTCCGCGAGCAGCGAGAGGACGTCTTCGACGACGGTGGTGTTGAGCGAGTAGACGAGGAACTGCCCGCGCCGCTCGCAGCGGACGAGGTCCGCCTCTTTGAGGATGTTGAAGTGATGGGAGAGCGAGCCCTTGGTCATCGGGAAGGCGTCGCCGATCTCGCCCGCGGTGAGGGGCTTCTTCCGCAGCATCCGGAGGATGTCGCGGCGGGTGGGATCGGCGAGGGCTTTGAAGACGTGCTGGCTACGCATCGTTCGATAGTTTGAAGTGTATCAAACTATCGAACGGTTGTCATCACCACTCGTCCCGGCGGCGTCACGTGCGTGAACATCTGCAGCGCGGCGCGCACCACCTGCTTGTGATGCTCGCGATCGCCCGCCGAGCCGACGACCCGTCCGATCGCCGCGCCGCTCCACGTCATCGCGCGCGGCGGGCGCACCGACTCCGTCGCCGCGGGCGAGGCGCTGATCACGATCGTCGGAATCCCGCGCGCCTCGATCTCGCGCGCCAGCGTCGCGATCGTGCGGTGACACGTCTCCGGGCAGCCCGCCGTCGCGACGACGAGCTTCGTCTTCGAGCGCTCGATCGCGTCCGCGATCTCGGGGAACGTCGACTCGTACAGCTCGCGCAGACGCGTCGTGAAGCCGTAGCTGTAATGCTTGTCGTTCACCGCGGCGATCACGCCGTCGGTGACGAGCCCGCGCAGAGTCTCCAGCGGAAAGACGATGTTCGGATCGCCGTCCGCCTCGCTGTGGTCGTAGTGATGATGAGCGATGCGCAGGCGCGACACATCGGTCTCCCCCGGAATGATGCGATAGCTCACATCCCCCGGATCCTCGGTCGGGAAGGCTTCCTGATCGTCGAGGTAAACGCCCGCCGCCGAGATCAGCGTCACCGTGGCCGTCGCGAGCTCTTTCTCGAACGGCGTGAAGGGGACGCACCTGCGGGCGATGCTCAGCATCAATCCAGCTCTCTCAACACCTCGAGCAGTTGCGCGTTTTCGGGCGCCTCGCCGATGTTGTGGACGTCGACGTAGCGGACCGTGCCCTGCTTGTCGACGACGACGATCGCGCGCTCGCAGTGGCCCGATTCGTCGATCCAAACACCGTACTTCTTCGAGACCTCGCCTTTCGGATGGAAGTCGGCGAGCAGCGGATAGCGCTCGATGCCTCCGATCGATTTGGCGAACGCGACGTGGCTGGGGACGGAGTCGACCGAAATGCCCAGGACCTGGGCATCATACCGTTCGAAGTCGGCCATCTCGGCCTCGTACGACGGCATTTGGACCGTTCAAACGGGGGTCCAGTCGAGGGGATAGAACACGAGAACGACGTTCTTCTTGCCTCGGAAATCGCTGAGGCGAACCTTCTCTTTGTTGCGGTGGCCCGTGAGCTCGAAGTCCGGCGCGGGGTCGCCGACGGCGAGCGTCTTCGTCCGTTCCGCCATCGAGGTGCGTCCGACAGACACCATGGGGGGATTCTCCTTTCACCGGGGATTGTATTCATGGATCGTTCCGTTCTCCTCCTTTCCATGCACGTGCACGACCGACTCATCCAGGGAATGGCCGTCGACGGCCACTTCCGCGTCATCGCGGCGCAGACGACGACCGCGGTGGAAACGGCGCGCGAGATTCTCGATCTCTCGCCGGTCGCCGCGGACGCGCTCGGCCGCACGATGACGGGCGCGCTGCTGCTCGCGCGTCTCCTCGACAAGGACGTGCGCAATCAATCGGTCACGCTGCGCTTCGAAGGCAACGGTCCGCTGGGCACGGTCATCGCGGACGGCACGGTCGCGGGCAACGTGCGCGGATATGTCGCGAATCCGGTGCCCGAGGATCCGCTGCTCGACGTCGAGCGCGCGATCGGAAAGACGGGAAGCCTCACCGTCGTCCGCGGCACTCCGCCCCTCGGTACTCCGTACACGTCGCAGATCCTCCTCGGCGGCGCCGGCATCGCCACCGATCTCACGCGCTATCTCATGCGCTCCGAGCAGATCGCGTCCGCCGTGCTCCTCGGCGTCTTCAATCGCCGCGACGGCGTTGCGGCCGCGGGCGGCGTGATCATCCAGGCCTTTCCGCACGCGCCGAGCGCAGCGATCACCGCGATGGAGACGCTCATCCGCGAGGCGCCGCCGCTCTCGACGCTCCTCGACAAGCTCGAGATCGAAGACGCGGTCGCGACGCTGCTTCAAGGAACTGGCTACAAGCAGATCGACGCGGGACACACCGTGCCGGTGAGCTACGCCTGCTCGTGCACGCCCGCGCGCGCGCTCGCGCCGATCGCGCTCCTCGGCCGCGAAGAGATCGAAGAGATGATCGACGAGGGCGGGACGGAAGTCGTCTGCCAGTTCTGCGGCCGCAAGTATCAGTTCGGCCCGGAAGACCTGCTCGCGCTCACGGCGACGCACGACGTGTAGCTGCTAAGCTACCGCGCGCATGCGCTCCGTCATCACCGGCACCGGCATCGGCATCCCGAAGAACGTCGTTCCGAACGCGGCGCTCGCGCGGATCATGGACACGTCCGACGAGTGGATTCGCACGCGCAGCGGCGTCGAGCAGCGCCACTACGTCGACGCCGGCCAGGGTTCTTCCGACCTCGGCATGATGGCCGCGGAGGCGGCGATGAACGCGGCAGGCCGCACGCGCGACGACATCGACGCCATCGTCTTCGCCACGATGACGCCCGACTACTTCTTCCCCGGCAACGGTCCGGTCGTGCAAGCGAAGATGGGCTTCCGCGAGAGCATCCCGACGTTCGACATCCGCCAGCAATGCTCCGGCTTTCTCTACGCGCTCGACCTCGGCGACTCGCTCATTCGCAGCGGCAAGTACAAACGCCTGCTTCTCATCGGCTCCGACGTGCACACGCCGTTCATGCCGTGGCAGAACGGCTGGGGCAACACGATCGGTGAAGTCGATCGCGACGTGACGCCGGAGGAGTACGCGGCGAACACGGCGATCCGCGATCGCACCGTGCTCTTCGGCGACGGCGCGGGCGCGGTCGTGATGGAGGCATCGGAGAACGGCGATGGTCGCGGCTTTCTCACCGCGCGACTCTTCACGAACGGCTCGAACATCGAGGCGTTGTACGTGCCCGGCGTCGGCTTCCGCCGCCGTCCGTTCGTGACACATGAGCAACTCGAAAAGTCGGAGCCGATTCCGGTGATGGAAGGCCGCGAGGTCTTCAAGCAGGCGGTGTCGAAGATGCCGGAGGCGGTGCGCGACGTGTGCGCGACCGCGCGCGTGTCGACGTCGGACATCGACGTGCTGATCATCCATCAGGCGAACCTGCGCATCGTCGAAGCGGTGGCGAAGCAACTCGGACTGCCGCCGGAGAAAGTTCCGCACAACATCGAGCGCTACGGCAACACGACCGCGGGCACGCTGCCGATCCTCTTCCACGAATGCCTCGCCGACGGCCGCATCCAACCGGGCATGCTCGTCTGCTTCACCGCCCTTGGCTCGGGATTGCATTGGGGAGCGGCGCTGTACCGTGCGTAGCGTGATCGTTGCGCTGCTCTTCGCCACGATCGCGCACGCCGACTCCCTCCCCTTCCTCACCGACAAAGAAGTCACCGCGCTCGCGACCGAAATCTCCGGCGACTCCGCGAAGCGCAATCTCGAGGGATTCTCGCGGCAGCATCGCATGCGCGGCTCGCGCGGATTCAACACCGCGACCGCGCAGATCATCGGCGAGCTGCGGCGCTACGGCTACACCGATGCACACGTCGAGTCGTTTCCCGCCGATGG
>DATELS010000622.1:0-4002 GCA_035276365.1 Thermoanaerobaculia bacterium | reverse complement strand
CGGCGGAGCTCGCGCGTTACGTGAAGGAAGCGGCGAACGAAGGGCGTCAAGCCGTCAGCGGCACCGTGGAAGGGATGCGCAAGATCCAGGAGGCGGTCGACGAGGCGAAGAACGCGCTCGGCGAATTGGCCGACCGCAGCGAAGAGATCGGCGAGATCGTGCGCGTCATCGACGAGATCGCGGGCCAGACGAACCTCCTCGCGCTCAACGCCGCGATCATCGCCGCGCAGGCGGGCGAGCGCGGACGCGGATTCGCCGTCGTCGCGGACGAGATCCGCGATCTCTCCGAGCGCACGTCGGTGTCGACGGAAGAGATCCGCACGCTCATTCAGAACGTGCAGCGCGGCGTCGGACGCGCGGCCGAGCAGATGACGATCAGCGCGGATCGCGTGGCGGATGGCGTCGGCCTCACCGCGCGCGCGTCGCAGGTGCTCGACAAGATTCTCGAGCTCACCGATCGCTCGACGAACTCGATCTCCGAGATCGCGCGCGCGACCGAAGAACAGGCACGCGGCAGCGCCGCTGCAACCGCCGCGATCGAAGAAGTCACGAAGATGGTGCAGCAGACCGCGACCGCGACGCAGCAGCAGTCGCAGACGTCGACGAAGATCGGCGAGCAGGCGTCGATGGTGCGCGACTACACGAAGCACCTCAAGCGCGCGATGTCGGAGCAGGAGACCGGCAGCCGCGCCATCAGCCGCGCGATGGAAAACATCATGGGACTCGTGCAGTCGGTGCTCGAGTCGACGTCCATCCTCGCCGCGGAGAGCTCCGCGATCGTGAAGTCGATGGACGTGATCAAGCAGGGCTCGCGCGAGTCGAACTTCGGCGTCGCCGATCTGAATCAG
Organism: Thermoanaerobaculia bacterium; assembly: GCA_035276365.1. Classification (GTDB taxonomy): domain Bacteria; phylum Acidobacteriota; class Thermoanaerobaculia; order Gp7-AA8; family Gp7-AA8; genus QHVT01. Next base: position 3,154 of record DATELS010000622.1, on the reverse strand, counting down.
ATGGCGACGACGCTCAGCCACGAGTCGACGCTGCTCGAGCAGGAGCTGGGACGCTTCACGCTGCCCGAGGCGAATCGGGGCGGGAGCATCACGACGGCGACGGTGCTGTGGCAGGCGCTCACCTTCGATCCTGCGCAGACCTCCGCCTCCGCCCTCGGCTTCATCTCCAAAGCCATTCACGGCACGCTCGTGAAGTACGGTGAAGGCGCGGAGCTCACGCCCGATCTCGCCGAGCGCTGGGAAGTGCTCGAGCAGGGACATCTCTATCGCTTCCATCTCCGCCGCGGCGTGCGCTTTCACAACGGGCGCACGCTCGAGGCGAAAGACGTGTACGACACGTTCGTGCGGCTCGCGCTGCCGGAGAACGACTCGAGCGGCGCGTGGATCATGCGCAACATTCGCGGCGGCACGGACGTCGTCGAAGGCCGCACGCGCGACATCTCGGGCATCGTCGTGCGCGACACGTGGACGATCGACTTCCACCTCGTCGAGCCGCTCGCGTTCTTCCTCTCGCTGCTGACGATGCACACGTGCGGCATCGTGCCCGCGGAAGAGGCGCGCGACAACGAGCGCTATCGCCTGCGAGGCATCGGCGTCGGTCCGTTCCGCGTCGAGGAGGCGGTCGAGGGGCAGCGCGTGCGGCTCGTGCAGCATCGCGACTACTTCGTGCCCGGCGAGCCGTATCTCGACGAGTTGCTGTTCCGCCTCGACCTGCGCAGCTTCCGCGAAGTCGCGGACGCGTTCGTGCGCGGTGAGCTCGACGTCGCGCACGGCATTCCGCCGAAGGTCATCAACGAGCTGCGCAAGGATCCGCGCTATGCGCCTTACATCCTGACGACGACGCAGTTGCACACGTCGTACGTCGGCTACGACTCGTCGATGGCGCCGTTCGATCGCATCGAAGTGCGCAAGGCGATCAACTATGCGATCAATCGCGAGCGCATCAACGAGCGCGTGTACGCCGGCCTCTCCGTCTGCGCGCAATCCCTCCTCCCGCCCGGCCTCCTCGGCTACGACCCGAATCTGCGCGGCTACGCGCACGATCCCGAACGCGCTCGCTCGCTCATGCGGTCGGCGGGCTTCGGCAGCGGCTTCACGGTCGAGTACCGCACGTGGGAGACGGACGAGTTCAACAACTCCGGGCTCGTGCCGCTGCTGATCGAAGACCTCGACGCGATCGGCGTGCGCGTGAACGTCACGAAGCACACGGCGACCGAGGCGAGCGCGCCGCGCAACCGGCGCGGGCATGGACTCATCTACTGCGCGAACTGGTACGCCGACTTCCCCGATCCCGACAACTTCTTCTACATCTTCTTCCACAGCGAGGCGACGTCGATCCGCGGCCTGTACTGGAGCCGTCCGGACTTCGACGCGAAGGTGATGGAGGCGCGGCGCTCGAATGACGTCGAGCATCGCGCGGCGATCTATCGCGCGCTCAATCAGACCGTCGTCGACGAAGCGCCGCTCGTGCCGATGTTTCACGAGCGCCTGTTCGTGCTGCACAAGCCCGAGGTGCGCGGAGTACGCACGTCGCTCGTGCCGCCGCCCGTGCGCTATCACGACGTGTGGGTGGAGAGGGAGTGAGAGCGCGCGTTCACGCCGCGCTCTTCTTCGTCGCCTTTCTCTTCTCCGCGAACTACCTCATCTCGAAGCTCGGGATGCGGGAGTTCGCGCCGCTGTCGTTCGCGTGGCTGCGCGTCACCGGCTCCGCGATCATCCTCGCGTTCGTTGCGCGTCACGATCCGGAGCCGCCGCTCTCGCGCGAAGATCGCCGTCTCGTCGCCGGCTTCGCGATTCTGGGTGTCGTGTTGAATCAGACGCTGTTTCTCACCGGACTGCAGTTCACGACGATTCCCGTCGCCGCCATTCTCATCACCACCATCCCCGTCTTCACCCTCGGCGCCGCGATTCTGTTCGGACGCGAACGTCCGACCGCGTATCGCATCGGCGGCATCGCGCTCGCGTGCGGCGGCGCGCTGCTCGTCGTCGGACGCGAAGGGTTGCACGGCACGGGGCGTTCGCTCATCGGCGCGGTGATGGTCGTCGCGAACTGTCTGTCGTTCGCGCTCTATCTGGTGCTGTCGAAGCCGGCGATGCTGCGGCTGTCCGCGCGACGCGTGGTGTCGTGGATGTTCACGGTGGGCAGCGTAGCGATGCTGCCGATCGCAGCATGGCCGCTCGCGCACGAGAACTGGTCGACGATCTCCTCGCACGCCTGGCTCGCCCTCTTCCTCGTCATCCTCGGCCCGAGCGTCGCGGCGTATCTGCTCAACGCGTGGGCGCTGCGTTACGCCGACAGCTCGCTCGTCGCGGCGTACACGTATGTCCAGCCCGTCCTCGCCACGCTCCTCGGCGCAATGTTTCTCGGCGAGCCCGTCCATGCCGTGCTCTTCGTCGCCGCGGTCATGATCTTCGCCGGCGTCTGGCTGGCCGGCCGTAAGATGGCTGACGCAGCGGTGTAAACGACTCGAGGCCATGGACCGTCCAAGTGACGTGAAAAGCAATGTGGCGGCGTTCCGAGTGAGCGACACGACCCCGGTGCCGAGCGATCGCGAGCTGATCGACCGGACGCTGGCCGGCGACGGCGCGGCGTTCGGAGTGCTGGTCGATCGCTTCCAGCGGAAGATCTTCCGCGTCGCGTTCGCGATCGTGCGGGATGAGTCCGAGGCGGATTGCGTGACGCAGGATACATTCGTGCAGGCGTATACGAACCTCGCGCGCTTCGAAGGTCGCGCGGAGCTCGAAGTCGAGCTCGCCCGGGGCGACGACGAGGTCGTAGATCGTCTTCTCGGGCTCGATCCCCAGCATGATCGCCGCGTCCCCGAACTGCAGGTCGAGGTCGAGCAGGAGCGCGCGCTTCCCCTCGTGCTTCGCGAACGAGGCGGCGAGGTTGGTGGCGGTCACGGTCTTGCCCGTGCCGCCCTTCGGCGAGAAGACGGTCACGATCTTGCCGTGGCGGCCGGTGCCGCCCTCGGCCTGCAGCCGGCGACCGGAGTGCGCGGCCTTGCGGAGCGCGAAGACGACGTTCTCGGTCAGCTGCGGGAGCAGGAGGACGTCGGCCACGTCGGCCTCGAGCGCCTGCTCGAGCATCGCGGCGGACTCGCCTGCGGCGATCAGGACGATCGGGGCGCGCGTCTGCTCGCGGATCGCGGCG
>DATELS010000621.1:0-19090 GCA_035276365.1 Thermoanaerobaculia bacterium | reverse complement strand
GGCCGAGGCGGCCGTCCCTACACCTCAATGCAACCTGCCGTACAACTTCTCGCGCAGCGCCCGCTCGGTCGCGCGATCGCCGTCGAGATACGCGATGTCCGCGAGCTTCTCCGTGATCGACCACTCGTTGTCCTTGCCGCGCGCGGCCTCGTACAGGCGCTTCGCCTCGGCGCGGTTGCCGCCGAGGAGCTCGGCGTCGGCGGCGCGCTCGCGCCACCAGGAGGCGTCGACGCCGATCGATGCGAGCTGCGCCGCCATCCGCGACGCGTACTTCGACGCGCGCCCATGCTCGCTCCGCCACAACAGCACGAAGTAGTACTCCTCCGCGATCAACCGCCGCTCGAGATCCGAGTGCCACGCCGTGAGCTGCTCCGCGGGCGCGCGTAGCCACGCCTCCGCCTCGTCCCAGTTCTCGCGATGCATGCCGAGGAGCGCAGCCATCGTGCCGTAGCGGATGTCGTGACGCAGCGTTGGCGCGAGCGCCGACCAGCGATCTTCGGCATCGTCCCAGCGTCCGAGTCGCGTCATCGCCACGATGGATGCGAGCGCGTACGCGGTCGCGCGCGGCATCGACTTGGCGCGCGCATCGAGCTCGCGAAGCGCATCGAGATCGAGCGACTCGCAACGCAAACGCAGCCACGCCATGCGCTCGCGCGCGTCGTCGACGTCATTCGCGGCCGCGCCGACGTCGGCGAGATCGAGCACGGGCGGACAACCTTTCTTCGACGCGGCGAACTTCATCTGATCCTGCCAGCGATCGATGAAGAGCTTCCGCCGTCCCGGCGCCGCGAACGGCTTCATCGTCTCGCCGTCATCCGTCGCGACGACGATGTCGTCGATGTAGTAGCGCACGTTCGAGTCGTCCTCGAACGGCTCGCCGACGAACGAGAACATCGACACCGCGGAGTGCGCGGAGCTCGTCGCGTTCGGCTGATTCTTCAGCGCGACGAGCGGCGTCGCGTTGCCCTCCTGCGCGATCGTAAGGTCGTACGTGCCGTCGTTCAACGCGTAGCGAAGCTCGACGACGTACCAGACGAACGCTTGCGCCGCGAAGAGTTTCTTCGGAATGCCGTCCGTGACGTGTTGGAAATACCCGTCGCGCACTTTCAACCAGAACGCGATGCCGTCCTTCTGCATCGTGAAGTGATTCGGTCCGGCGAGCGCGATGTTCAGCGGCTCCTTCGGCGTGGCGATGAGCATCGCGAAGCGAAAGCGCAGCACGCCGTCGCTCACGGTCGGGTAGTAGCCCTGCAGCTCCGGGAAGTCGCCGTCGCCCGCGACGTCGGTGATGCCGAGGCTGCGGTAGCCGCTGAAGCGGAGATCGCGCGCCATCTCGACGCGCCCCTTCGCATGCTCGAAGATCGCGAAGGTGTCGGGTCCGGTGCCGAGATCGTCGTCGTCGAATGAATACGACGCGATCACGCCGGCGCTCGCGACTTGCGCGAGCAGCAACGTCACGATCAGAGACTGGATGCGTAGTCGGCGAGCCATCGTTCCCACGCCTTCACCGCCTTCTCGCGCTCGTCCGCGGGCGCGTTCGGATCGTAGCCTTTGCTTTGCCCGAGCTGGATGCGCAGCACCTGCGCGGCGATGCGGCGCACGTCGGGCTTCGGATCGCGCAGCGCCTTGATCACCTGTTCGTACAGCCGCACCTTCTGCGCCTCGGACAAATGGATCTGATCGTACGCGAGCGCGCACGCGGCTTTGTCGCGGAACAGCGGATCGGCGTCGGTCTGCATGATGCGCGCGAGCGTCATCACGACGTCGGAGTCGTCGCTGACGCGGCCGAGGGCGTACTGCGCCTGGATGCGGAGCGCGCGGTTGCGCGTGTTCACGTCCTCCAGCAGCGCCGCCTTCGCCTCCTCGGATTTCCATCCGAGTTGATAGAACGTCTCGGCGATCTCCGCGCGCTGATCTTCACTCGCTGCGCGATACATCGCCACGAGCTGCGGCATCGCGGTCGGACCGATCGCGCGCAGCGCCTCGATGTTCGGCGCGGGAGTCATCGCGGCGCGCACACGTGTCGCGAGATCGTCGGATGCGTTGAGGCTGACGGCGAAGAGAAGGAGCGCGGCAAGGCGTCTCATGCCGTCATTAGACGCCCTTGCCGCGAAAAAAGTGAATTACGAGACCGAGACGGGCTTGCGGCAGTGCTCTTCGAACGCCGCGACGAGCTCGCGCGCGAGGTCGTGCGCCTGGCGTCCTTCGATCTGCCAGCGCTCGAACATCTTCACGACCTGCCCGTCCTTCATGAGCGCGATCGAGGGCGACGACGGCCGGTAGCCGACGAAGTACTCGCGCGCGCGCTGCGTGGCGTCGCGGTCATTGCCCGCGAACACGGTGATCATGCGGTCCGGCTTCACGTCGCTCTCGAGCGCCATCGCCACCGCAGGACGCGCCATGCCGGCCGCGCATCCGCAGACGGAGTTCACGACCACGAGCACCGTGCCGTTCTTCTGGCCGAGAACCGCGTCGACGTCCGCCGCCGTGCGAGTCTCTTCGATTCCGAGGCGCGTCAGCTCCTGCCGCATCGGCCCAACGATCATCTCATCGTACATAGATCCATCCTATCAAAGTACCCTCTCCCTGCGAGCAGCAGGGAGAGGGTCGAGGTAAGACGAGAGAACGTCAGTGCGCTCTCGAATCATCCACCTGAATCGACTGCACCATCGCACTCAACACGCGGTTGTAGCTCGATGCCTCCGACTCCGGCGTGACGAAGAGAACGTACATGACATGACCATCGGGAAGCGCGCGGGTCACGACCGTGACGCGCTCGTTGATGTTCGTGTTCGGATTGCGTCCGCGCAGGCTCGCCGCGAGAGCGGTCTTTCCGTCGACGTTGAGCTGCTGGCCCGAGTTCTTGATGAGACTGAGATGCGGACTGTCGCGGCGAATCTGCGCGAGGAGATCGTTCGTGGCGTCCTGCAGGGTCATCGAGGAGCGGCTGTTGTTCGGCCGCAGATACGAACCGGCCGTATTTCCGAATGGATCGTAGTGATTGATGATCGCGCCGTACACGATTTCCGTGCGGCCGCCGACGTCGCCCACTCCGCCTTCGGGCGCGATCGTCGCGCCGAAGCCGCCGCTGTCATACACGCGCCAGTTCGACGGATACGCGATCTGGAGCGAGCCGCTGCGGTTGCGGAACTGCCGGAACGAGCTCGAGGGCGCGGCGACGCGTCCGATCGAGCCGCTGTTGTTGGTCGTGCTGCTCGTCATCGGAGGATTGTTGCTGGGCGTCGCGCCGCGCGCGATCTGCTCCATCGTCGGCGCGTTGCCGTAGCGGCGCATGTCCGACTTGATGCTCGCGAGTTGCTCGACGTTCTGCGTCGGCGTCGCGGTCTCGTGCAGCATCTGGCGCTCCTTCTCGATGCGCGCGATGCGGTCCGGCGGCGCGGGGTGATCCGACATCCACGAGGTCTTCTTCGACTTGTCGACGTTCTCGAGCTGCTTGAAGAAGCTCACCATGTCCGCGGGCGTGTAGCCGCTGGCGGCGAGAATCTGCGCGCCGCGCACGTCGGCCTGCGTCTCGAGATCGCGGCTGAACTTGAGGAACAACGCGTTGAGTCCGACGCCGCCAACGGTGTTCAGGATCTGCGCGGTGTTGTTCCCGACTTTGCCGCCGAGAAGTCCGCCGAGGATTTGAAGACCGGCTTGCGCGGCATAGGCTTTCGACGCCTGGTGTGTGCCGTGGCGCAGCGCGACGTGCGAGATCTCGTGCGCGATGACGCCCGCGACTTCGCCTTCATTGCGCGCATTCTCGAGAATGCCGCGGTTGATGTAGATGAAGCCGCCCGGCAATGCGAACGCGTTGATGTCCGATGCGTTCACGACGCGGAAGCGATACTGGAACTGCGGACCGCCGGCGTTGGCCGCGAGCCGCTGGCCGATGCGGTCGACGTACGACTGCACGTTGTTGTCGTTGAGAATCGGGAGCTGGCGCTCCGCCTCGACGGCGGACTGCTGCCCGATCTCGACGTCCTGCTGCGGACTGAACAGGTTCCAGCCCGCGTTGACTTTCGTCTGCGCGTCGGCCACTCCGGCCATGAGCGAAACGGCGATCATCATGGCGATCACCGGGCGCGCGACGAGATGCGCTGATCGGTTCATTGAATGCCTCCTCATCAAAATAACCAATGCGAGGAGAATGCATCCTCGGTGCCGGACCGCGGTCGCTCTAAGTCATTGATTAAGGAGTGCTTATGACCTCGCCTGCGGACGATTTGTCCTCAGCGGCGCCCGACCGCGCGCCGTTTGGTGCCGAGCAGGCGCCGCAGTTCGTCGAGGTCGTGGCCGTCGATCGTACCGTCGGCATTCGCGTCGCAACCCCACGAGCCCGCGAACGCGCCGTCCTGCGCCTCGATGACGCGATGCGTCGCGCCGTCATCGAGCTCGCGCAGCAGCGCGAGGAGATCGCGCGAGTCGACGAGCGCGTCGCCGTTGCAGTCGCCGCGCGCGGGCACGATCAGGCGATGGATGGTGCTGGTCTGCGAAAAGGACGCGGTGGCGAAGTAGACGTCGCCGGCCGGACCTTCGGTGACGTCGATGATGGCTTGGTCGAAGTCGTTGACGACGGGCACCGGCGCCGCGACGGGCTTCACGGTGAGCGAGGGAAAGTAGTAGAGGGAGCTGGTGACGAACGCGCCGACGAGATATCCGCGGCGCAGCATGGCGTTCTTGCCGTCGAGTCGCAGGAGTCCCGTGGGCGCGACGGTGTCGGGGAAGACGTAGTTCGGCGCGACGTCGCCCGCGACCGGTGGCTCATTGCCGAACGTCTGCGGCCATCCGCAGTTCCCGCCTTCCGGAATGACGTGGATCTCGTCGCCGGCATCCGGACCGTTGTCGCCGGACACGATGGCGTTGAGCTCGGGATCCCACGCGAGGTCGTACGGATTGCGCAGCCCCTGCGCCCACTGCGTGGCGTTGCCGGTCGAGTCGATGCGCCAGATCCGCCCGCCGTTCCAACCGGGACGCTGCGCGACGTTGTACGCACCATACTCGCCAATGCCCAGGAAGATCGAGCCGTCGGGAGCGACGGTGGGGTTGCCGCCGTGATGCTCGGACGACGCGCCATGCGCGTGCACTTCGACGTCGCACGCGAATTCCTTGATGACAGTCTCCGCACCGGTGGCGAGATCAACGCGCGAGACGACGTCGTCGAGGATGAGGTCTTCCCCGCCCCAGTTGGTGTAGTGGACGATCGCGGTCTGATCGTTCAAGAGCGCCATGCCGAGGAGTCCACCGTTGCTGCCGGAGTGCGTGGGCAGCGAGGCGACGCGCGTCACGGTGCCGTCGGCGTCGACGCGATGAATCCAACCGTCCGTTGTCGTCGCGTAAAGCACACCATGCGAGTCAGCGACGACGGAGCTCACGAACCCATCGAACCGCGCGACGGTCTCGACGCGAAAGCCAGGTAGGGTCTCACCGCGCGCGGTGACCGCGAGAAGAAGAAGGACCAGGAATCTCATCCGCAGCGCACTCAAGCATCTCACGTGCCGCCACGGGAATGCCCCCGCCCGGAGCAAGGTTGTGAGGAACCTTGACGCGAGGCAGGCCGGTCGAGATAATCCCCGCCGCTTCGCAGAAGTCGGAGTTTCCCACCATGTCGCGGGGTGGAGCAGTCTGGTAGCTCGTTGGGCTCATAACCCAAAGGTCGCAGGTTCAAATCCTGCCCCCGCAACCAACTCATAACAAAGAACTTAGCCCGCAAAGCGCGGGGTTTTTTGTTCACCAAAACTGCTAGTTTGCCAACGTCTTGCCACCGAGTTTTCCACAGGCAACGATTCTTGCCACCGAAATGCGGTTTCGGTGGCAAGAATCACGGGTGATCTCATCGCGGCTTTCGTCGTCGATCCTTCCGCTCCTCTTCCTTCTTCTCCAGCGATGCGCGTTCGCGGGCGAGTGCTGCTCGGGCGACGCGTAGATCCAACCATCCATCGACAACCTGCTCGATCGGGATACCTGTGCGACGGGTTCCGACGTACACGTCGAGTCGCAGCTTGCGAGCTTGGATCCGTCGGCGAATGGTCTTCGTGCCTACGCCGAAGATCTTGGCTGCGCTGTCGATAGAAACGTGCGTCGGATCGGTCTGCGCGACGAGGAGAATCGGCAGGAGCTCGAGGAGCTGTTCGATCCTGGCGATGCGTTGGTTCAGCGACGTGAGCTGCCAGAAGACATGGTCAGGCGTGATGGTTGGCTGCTCCATCGCCGATGCCTCTCATGCTTCCGCGCGGGGTTGCAATTCCGCGCCCGTTTCATCGACGAATACGATCCGGGTCGCGTCGATGCCGTACAAATCGCTCAGGAGCGTTTTGATGTTCGCGCCCAACTCGGTCCGCAGGTCGTACTGCGTCTCCCAAGGAACCGACAGGGATCGGACTACCTCGTAACGTTGCACCGCGCCACTCTTCTTGCGCAGGACGAGCTCCTCGTCCGACGCCGTCACCTCGATCACAACTTTGCCTTCAGCATTCATTTTGTGGATCTCCTTGTTCCTATCATGCAAACGAGCTTGCGAAAATGAGTCGGAGGCGACGACCGAGATTATTTCCCCAGGTCATCGAGGATCGATCGCACGCGGCGCTCGCGCTCCAGATCCCACGAGGCGGATCGTGAAGAGCCTTCGCACCGGCCTTCATGCCGTCGCGCACAACCCTTCACATGAGATCCCGGTCGGAGCACCTCACCTGCTTCGCGTCGGCGTGCTCGGTCGTTCCGGACCGCTGCTCGACAGGCCTCGATGGACGCAGCGTCGACGTCATACAGCACATCCGTTTTAAAGAACCACCGCGAACCGTGCTTCACCGCTGAGCTCATGCTCTGAACGTGAAAGTAGATCGTGGAGGGGCTGAGCCCGAGGGCGATCGCTGCGAGCTTCAGCGGTACGAGCGGCTCAACGAGACGGTATTCATCCGATGTGTCACTCGGAGGCCAGTACTCGGCGGTGATCCATTCGTCTCGCCGCGGAACGCGGCGTGTGATGAACACTCCCCCGTTTGGCCCGACAGCAAGGCCTACTCGCGTGGTGACGTCTGCACTCACAGGCGTTCCGCATGACGGGCACACGGTGAAGGCAGCAGACATCGTCTAAGCGGCCGAACCTATTCAGCGCGAGCGAATCCGTCAATAAGCAGCCTATCGGTTACTTCCGACTAGGGATGCAAAAACGAGAAAACCGAGGTACGGTCGGTTCATCTATGGCGACGAGACGAGAAAGCGACCGCCCGTACGTCCAACTGATCGTGCTGACCAATGCCGACACCGGAAGACGCCTCGGCATCAGCGCGATGTGGCTGACCACATTCGAAGAGACCGACACTGGGACGGTCTTCAAGTTCACGAACGGCGAGAAAGTCACGGTCGAAGAGAACTTTCGCGAGGTAACGACCGCGTTCGAGCGTACTTGCCGATAGACGGCGCGAGATGGAGCACCGAGGCTGCTGCTACGGATACCGATAACCATGAACGACAAACTCTTCCTTGAACTCGTCGAGAGCATTCGCCAAGCGGGAAAGACGCATCGCGCGATGCGTCGTCACCACAAGGCACGCAGCATCGCTTCGGCACGTCGCCTCGCGGAACGGTGGAGCCAACCGATCGATCGCTGGCCGAATGAAACCGCTCGCATGGCCTGGGTCGAACGGACGGCCCGGCTCCTCGCAGATACGCCTCACCAGTGCTCATCCACGATTCACGGCTGTGGACATAAGCGCGAGTTCCTCGGCAAGACGATCCAGGAGCGGAGAGCCGATGAACGGGACGATTGAGAAGGCCCGAGCAGTACTCGCACAGCTAGAACAAGGGGTCGATGTCACACGCGACGACACTACAACTGCCCTGCGAGAGCTTGTCGCGCTCGTGGAAGGTCTCTTCGAAGATCTCCACGATTACAACACCAGGATCGCGCATGCGGCGAAGGTGATCGGCGCGACGGGCTGTCCGGTCGATCAGTTGAACGCCGTCGTCCGGTACACCGAACGAGTCGCGCCGCACTTCCGCTACGTCGCCGCTTCCGGTGAGCTCATCAACCCGACTCGCGACGGGAACGGACTCCTGCCGAGCGAGTTCGTGGGTCCGATCGAAATCCGCCGCAATCGCGACGGCTCGCTCGATGAAGTCGTCGCACAGAACGTCTTCGTTCACCTCGAGCAGATGGCTGACAACGCGTGGTGGATGGGCGTGAGCACGCCCGACGATGCGCATCTCGTCCACGTCAACTTCTACTCCGAACGAGTGATCGAAGCGGAAGCCGAGGACCAACACGTGGGCGAAGGATGAGCGGGCGCAGACCCGGCTCACCCGTAGCTGCGATCGGTCGCTGAGCTAAAACGACCGGCTGCGAACGTCTACCGGGCGTAGAGCGATCCGAGACACGCCCCGGACGTTCCTAGTCGAGATGCATGCCCGATGCGATACTGGGCGGCGCGACGACTATGAACCCGACACCAGCAGGAATCACGACGAACGCCGTCTCCGGCGACTTCAGTCTGAACATCTTCCCTGCTCGCTTCACAGGCACGGCAGCTCGCGTCTGGGTCGGCCTTTGGCGGGACACCGAGCACGCGGAAGCGATCGCCGCGACCATCGACGGGTTGGTCACCTGGAGGGACCCGTCGGATGCCTCCCGCATGTACGTGTGGCACGCCACCGAGGCAGTCTCGCCGGATGGCTTTCACCAAGTCACCGTCACCGCGGACGAAAATCCCCAGCTGTTCCAGAAACTGCTGGACAACGCGGTCCGCGCCCGGATGCTGGAACTCGGTTTCACGGAGAAGCACGGATCGTTCGTGAACTACGGCAAAGGCAGCCTCCTCACGAACATCCCTGCGCTGTCGCAGACGCTGACCGAGCCGATCGGCATCTATCCCCGGATCATCATCGAGGGCTTCTTCACGCGGAACGCGAATGAGGTGCTCGTCCACGGCATCGTGGCCGACGTCCTGTACACGACCAGATTCGATGTGTCGGTGGCGGAACTCGTACAGGCCGGGCTCGGCGAAGAGTTGCTCGGCGAGTACGTTCTGCTCATGCCGGACGCGCCCGAGGTTGCACAGTACCCGCACCTCGCCCGGCGCACTATTGGCAGCATCAGTGGGTACCGCGGGAACCTTCTGACGCTGAATGACCGTCGCGATGAAGCGCTCGCGGAGATCTCCACGACCGCCGTCATGCCCGAGCCTACGCGCCCACTGCTCGAGAAGTACCTGACAGCGCGATATCAAACGGCTTTCACGTCGGGACAGCTGGCACTGCAGAAGAAACTGCGCGAGCTCGTCCAGCCCGGGAAGCGGTTCAAGCTTACGAACGCTGTCCGCGAACGTGTGGCCGGTAGCGGACCGCTGCAGCTTCTTCCCGGCCTCACGGCGGACATCGGTGAAATGATCGGGGTGAACAACGCGGCGTTTCCCGCACGGCAGCTGACGCCGCCGCGTTACAGCTTCGATCCGGCCGGAGACAAGCTCGATCGGCGGATCGACAGCGGGTTACATCGATTTGGCCCGTACGACCGCGAACGCGTCGCCGCAAAGCGTTTCCGCATTCTCGTGATCGCTCCGGCCGACAACAAGGGCGACGTCTCCGTCGCGCTCACAAAATTGCAGGATGGGTTACGGACGAGCAAAAACGTTTTCGGCGGCCTTCGCTCCATGTACCGCCTCGGAAACGTTGACATTCGGACGGTCTTCGCGACCGTGGCGGCAGCGAAGCCGATGGCGGGGTATGCGCAGGCGGTTACGGAGGCGCTGAAAGACACCGCGGCTCCGTTCGATCTAGCCCTCGTCGTGATTCATGCTCGGCACCGAGAACTCCCTGATTCGGAGAATCCATACTTCCAGACGAAGGCGTTGCTGTTATCGCTCGCCGGCATTCCGACACAGGCACTCACGATTGAAAAACTCCGCAAGAGCGACGACGAACTGCAGTACATCCTGAACAACGCAGTCCTGGCGTGCTACGCGAAAATGGGCGGCACATCGCATGTGTTGCGCGCTGCCGCCTCAGAGGATGGCGCAACGGAGCTGGTCTTCGGGATCGGGCGCGCACTGACACGCACCGCACGGCTACGGAACGCTGATGAGACCATCGGATTCGCGACGGTCTTTCGCGCAAACGGCGAATATCTCTACAACGACTGCACCCCCTACTGCCATCCCAAGGAGTACGAACGGGCGCTCGAGGAGACGATCAAGCGCTCGGTCGAGCGAGTGGCGGAATTCGAGCAGCTTCCCGCAGGGTCCGTGCTACGACTCATTTTTCACGTGCACCGGCGGACGGGCAGGCGCGAAGTGCAGCCGATCCTCAATGCGGTTCGGAAGCTGCCGAAGTACAAAATTGAATACGCTCTGCTCCACGTCAACGAGGATCACCCGATCCAGGTTTATGAACGGCAGCGCAAGAATTCGCAGTCTCGCCAGACGGTCGTAGGCGTCCTGCCGGAGCGGGGCATCTCGGTCTTCCTTGGGCCACGCGAGCGTCTCGTGACGTTCGTTGGAACGCGGCAATACCGAGGACAGGGCATGCCAATGCCGCTGCGCGTCACTCTCGACCGGACCAGTACGTTCAAGGATCTCGAGTACATCGTGCAGCAGATGTTCGCGCTCTCATTCATGAGCGCACGAAGCATGACACCGGCGATCAAGCCGGTCACCATCGGCTACGCAGAGCAACTCGCGCGCATGACCGGCCATCTGCGCGGTGTGCAAGCCTGGACAGTGGAGATGATCCAGAGCAAGCTCGGCCGAAAGCTATGGTTCATCTAGCTGAACCGGATGCGGGTGTGGAGCTTTTGGCGGTTGAGCTGCGTCAGATACTCCATCGCGGCGACCTTGATGCTCACGTCGCGGGCCTGATCATCGCGACAGGATTTCGCGCTTGGCAAAACTCGCCGTGGGGTGAACCGATTCGGCAGATGCTGGACGCCTCGTATGACGGCACGGCGAGGCCGCAGGATGTCGCGATTCAAGGCGTGCGATCGTTCTTCGCCGGGGACACACCGAACGACTATCAGACGCTCGTGACCCGTGAGCTCGCGCGTAAACCCTTACCACCAGCGGTCACGATGCGAGACGACGACCGTGTATTGCTCGGCATCGCAGCTGGAGTCGGCATCTCACCCCCGCAACACCGTACGAACCTACGCGATGTCATGGGCGCACCGTCAGGGTCCGTTCGATCCGACGTACTTCGATTCTGGGCGACAGTTGTGGCGGACGGCAGGGTGACACTCTCGGACGGTGATGCGCGTGCAGCGTTGCGCCTGATTGAGGACGCACAGCCCCTGACGCATGACGATCGCGTCGCATTGCTCTGGCTGATTGGACGCGTGCTGGACTCCTACTGGACACCAGACGATGCAATGCTCGCGGACGTCGAGTCGCGTCGCCGAGACATGCGCCGAAGCTTATCCGGCGTTCCCAGCTCGGAACTGCTGCCGTTGAGTATCGCGATGCTGGTCGATGCGGCGGCCGCTGCTCCGGCCGAACGTCTCGTGCGCGCGTCAGTGCTCGACTTGGTGCTCGCCATCATCGATGGATTCACCGCAAGCGCATACGTTCTCGCGAACCGATATGCGAAACGTCCACCCTTCGTCATCACAGACGAATACGACGTCCAGGACCTGTTTCGCGCGCTGGTGCTCCCTCACCTTCCGGATTGTGAACCGGAGGATCCTGCGCCCAAGCACGCCGGCAAGTCGAGTCGCCTCGACTTCGTGTCAAAACGCGCGCAGATGGGCTTTGAGATGAAGTTTGTCCGGAGCGAGCGGCACGCGGGCGAGGTTCGTGGAGAGATCCTTCTCGACGAAGCCACGTACCACGCGCATCCACACGTGCACGAGGTGGTGGCGCTGATTTACGACCCCAACCGCTACATCTCCGACGCATCGCGCCCAGTCCTGGAACGCGACCTCAGTACGACTGTAACCGTCGGGGGTCGCACCGTGACTTACCACGTACGCGTTCGAGGATGATGCCGTAACCTTGCGCTACGCTCATTCTCGGTGGTCGAAGAGTCGTGGTACCTCATCCTGTTCGAAGCGACAGATGTCGAGGTGCCGTATTCGCCGATCACGTCGTTGGGCGCGCCACACTCGCACTCGCAGGGCGTTCAGAACTGCGGCAGCCGAAACACTCGGCGCACTGACTCGGTGATCTCGCTGCCCAACCGCTCCTCGTCGTAAAGCGCGCGAAGCACCTCGAGGACCACCGCGCGGTACCTGCGCTTTCCGATCTCGATCACCACGTCGAGGTCGATCGACTCGTATTGAAACTGCTGGCAATGCCAGTCGAAGGTGGAGGGGTCGAAGCCGTCGAAGTCGGTGAGCCGCTGGCGAAGCCGATATAGGAACTCTGCCTCCAACCATTCCGCGTCAAATCCATCCAGCTGCCGTTGTGCGCCGAGCTCGAGGAGCAGCAGCATCGTGGCCATCCTGGAACCGAAGCGCACGACGTAGCGAGGATTCTCCGCCACGGTTGCACGAATTCGAGGTGCGCGAGGATAGACACGCAGGTTCGTGCTGCGCTGGAAGGTGACCCGATCTGTGTCCGTGCTCATTTGCCCGCTTGAAACGCCGACGAGAGCTCCCTGATCTGTGACCCCACGCGCCATGCACCGAGGGCGCACGTGAAGACGTAGCTCTGCGGCGGAACGCGGCCTTCGTGGATCCAGAGCACGAGCGTCTCGAGGTTCGGCGCGACGAACTCGCCGGCCGCCGTGACGACGGCGCACTCCGCACCGCGGACGTTCGGCACGTGCGTCGGCATTGGCGGATCGGGCGTCGTCACAGGCACAGGTGTGGATGCGCAGAGCCACACGAGGCCAATGATCGTGAGCGGTACGGTGATCGGCCAGAACATCAAGTACACGCCGATGAGCCAGAGGACGATGAAGATCACGACCACGAGAAGAAACAGCTTCACCGCTTCGTCGGCGAATGCAGCGACGAACTCTTTCGCTACGAGGTAGTCGCGTTCGATCTCATTCATCGCTCTTTCCTCGCTCTCGGAAGGCTTTGCAGCCGTCGATATACGTGTGGTGACACGGCCCTTTCGCGTGCGCCTTGAGGCCATGGCCGCAGCGGCAGACCGGCTCGGGAGTGAAGGCCCTGCATCCGCAGCTGCGGCACGGGCCGTTCGGGCGCTGTTTCGTGCCCCAGTGCTCCCGCTTCGGATGCGTGCATTTGCAGATCGTGACCTGACGCCACATGGGTTCAATTCGCCTCCGACAGGTCGCAGCCGCGTTTGAACCCCACGACCAAATCGCACCGCCGTGTCGCTACCATCGGTTGAACCCCCTCGGTGCAGCGACAGGGAGGTTGATGCCGAGGCGGCGGACTTCGGCGAGGATCTCGTCGAGCGTCTTTGCGCCGAGCGCGCGGATCGACTGGAGGTCGCGCACCGTGCGGCGAGCGAGTTCGCCGACCGTTTCGATACCGCCTCGCGTGAGGCAGTTTCGTGCACGAGCCGATAGTTGCATCGCCTCGGCGACGGTACGGCGGTAGAGCGGATCCTCGTTCGCTTCAGACGCACCTGATGCCGCGGCACGTTCGTCGGGAAAGCGGAGCACGCCCTCCTCGGCGGGATCGGCGGCAATCGCGCACTCCGGCTGCGGAAGCTCGCGGATCGACTCGAGCGCTCGCTCCGAGATCACGAAGCGGCAATTCGACGGCTCGCGCGTGGCCATCCGCTCCCGCGCTTCCGCGACGGCACGAGCGATCCCCTGGCCGTCGAGCTCTTCGTCGCGCATCAGAGCTCGGGCGACGGAGTAGACCAGCGGCCACTCCTCCTGCAGGATCGACTGCGCGCGCACGAGCAGGTAGCGCATCCAACTCGACACGACCTCGTCGCAGTCCTCGAGGAGCCCGAGCATCGCGCGAGCGTTCTCGCGATCCAGACCCGCATGCGACGGCGGTGATCCGAGCGTGCGCTCACACTCGGCAGCACGGCCGGCCAGCAGCACCAGCACGTCGCTCTCGATGAGCGGCCGGTGCTCGGCGGAGACTGCGAACAGGCCGAAGGTGGCGTGCTCGAAATCGACGTGGCCAGCAAGTCCGTGGCGTCGGCGGATGCTCGCGCGCCGAATGGGACGGCCGAGGATGAAGGCCATCACCGCGTGGCCAGCTTCGTGGAACGCGAGAAATTCGCGGGCTGGGACTTCAAACATGGTCAGCTTCCCTTTCGTGTTTTTCGCAGGGTTCAAGTGCTCGCGGGTTGACGGTCATCGGCCGTCTCCGTTCGGGAAGCGCATTGCCGCTTTGAACCCAGGGATCTCTGCGTCGAGGATGGACACCTCCGAGCCGGCAAGGTCGAGAAAGTAATTGGCGAGATAGGAATTGACGTCGACGCGTGCGAGCTCGGCGAGCCGGTGAAGCATGAGCACTTGATAGGCGGGCAGGCGGACTTGCAGGTCTTGCAACAGGAGGAGCGGCGGCAACGCGAGTGCAGCGTCGGCACCGAGAGCATCGTGGATGATGGGCAACGGCCACTTCGCCATCGCGATGTGGGCGAGCTCGGACCAGGTGAAGCGATACTCGCCGCGCCTTCTGCTCGCGAGGTATTCGCCGGCCTCGATTCCGGTGATCACTTTTCTTTCGGTGATACCGGCGAGGCGGGAAATGTCGGCGAGTGAATAGCGGCGCTTCCGCTTGAGGAAGATGCTGCGAATTCGGGTGGTACGGTCGAGAGTACTCATTCGAATCTCCGGCTGAATACGTTCGATAGACTGCTATAGTATTAATCCTATCGTTCGTAGACGCAAGTGGGACCCATCCGTTCGAATGAGCACGTGCCGACCGCATCGCCAGAGGGGCAAATTTTCGGCAAAACACTCCGCCGACTTCGCCAGGAGCGGGAGCTCACCCAAGAACGGCTCGCGGCGGCGGCTGACCTCACGCTAAATTTCGTGAACAGCCTGGAGCACGGCTACAAAACACCGGGCCTTACGACGCTGCTGAAGCTCGCGCACGCTCTGGAAGTACCGCCGGCAGAGCTCCTCGGCGACTTCACGCCAGCCACGCTCCGCCGCCTCTTGAGCTAACGTCAGCGAGCCATGGCCGCCGACACCTGGGCGAACACGTCTCTCCTTCAGGAGTACCGCCGCCGCGCCCTCGCCCTCTTCCCGGAGCTCGAGACCTGCGGCCACGAGTTCTACGCCTTCATGTCGCTCTACGCGCGGAAGATCCCGTGGAAGTTCTTCAATCGCGACACAGCCGCAAACACGCTCCGCGTACTCTACGAGATCCGCGCGACGAACGATCGCCTCCTCCTATCCTTCTTCGAGGAGCAGCACGGCGAGATCGAGATCGCGATCCGTTCGCTCGACGAGATCAACCGCGCTACCTTCCACGACCGCGACTGGTGGTCGCTCGCAGACCTCGAGCAGATCCGCGACATCCGTGAGCTGATCCACCCGGCCTACCTTCAGCTCTGCGAGGGCGTGCTCAAGACGCTCCTCCACCCGATTGCCGTGTTCCAGCGCCGGAAGGGCGGCAGCGACAGCGAAACATTCAAGGCCGACGAGCGGATCGACGCGGCAAAGAAGGCGGGCCTCGGCGACTTCGAACCATTCGACTCTATCGTCCGCAACGCCATCGCTCACGGCCGGGTGAAGTTCGCGAAAGACGCGATCGCGTACCGCAACATCGGCACGCCTCCCAAAGTGCGACCGAAGACCCCGTCCGAGACGCTGCGCCTCTTCGAGGACTTGCTGGACCTCTGCAACGGTCTCGCGGTCGCCTACCGGCTCCTCGTGCTACTCGATGCGAAGCTCCTCTTCTCCGAATCGGCGCCGATCCCGCCCGCGCTCGTGTTCCCGGAAGTCCAGCATCAGCTCAACACGGTCGGCTGGCGCGTGCGTGACTACCTCGAGTACGAGTACGGTAACGGTGAGCGCGACCTGAACCTCTTCATCACCTCGAGCTACTTCGACGACCACAAGACCCGCCTCTCCGTGATCCGCGCCGCCACCTTCGCTTCGCGGTTCATGCCGGCTTTCGATCGTTGCTACGTCCGGCTCGAGCGTCGCGGCCGCATCGGCGGCTGGGGCCTGTTCGATACGGCGAAGATCCGCGAACTCCTGCGCCGTGGAGTCACTGACGGCCCGTCATACCTCACGGCCGCGCCTGATGGCGGCTTCATCGTCTTCCCGTGGTCCCGCTACTTCCACGTCTTCGGCCCCTTGGGGCTCATCGGGAGCATCACCGAAGTCCTCCGCACCTCCTGGCCAGCGATGCGCGGTCAGGTCCAGCGACCTGAAGTCCGCCAGGTTCGGACGGTGAGCAAGAAGACCTACGCCTGCGTCACGGCAACGACGGTTCTGCACATCGACGATCTCCAGACGGCGATGAACTTCGTCGCGAACAACCTCCGTTCGCTGCTCCGCGCCGCCGTGAAAGCGGGTTGGCGCCAGCCGGAGACCTCGAGATGGCTTCACCTACTGCCGGTCGGCTACGTTCACGTGGATGTCCTTCGCGCAGACCGTCGCCGCCGCCAGCTCGTCTCCAGCGGTATCGAGGATTCGAACCTCCTCTGCCGAATCGTCCGCAAAACCCGCGGCCAGATCCCCATCACGCCACTGCACCAAAGCGTCCCGCAGGACTTCGGCGATGTGAAGGTGTTCTGGAATCGAGCGGCGATCGAGCCGCTCATTCAGTCCTAGCGACTTCGCCGGTGCGATGAACAGAAATCATCTCTTCCCATATCCGGCGAAAGATCGTCAGGAGGAAGTCGTTCCGCAGATGCGGCGCGCCGTTCGAATGCTGATGAACATAGATCGCCTGATGGATAGACTCCATGGCAACTGTGCCGCCGGTGAATCGTTCCCCGAGGAACGTCGCCCAGGAGAGCACATTCGTACTCATGTATGGAAGCAGCTCTTCCAGCTCTTCGATCGCCATGACGGTCAGCGGTGCAACTAACTCTCTCGTTTCGGCCGCGATGAGCGGCGCGAACACTTCATTCAGGTACTGATTCACACCCAGGCTTTGCAGCGACGCCTCGTCTGCCACCAACACAGGGAAGATCCGCCGCGGCTGGGAGGCAGTCGTCACCGTCCGACGCGCAATCGCTGATGCTGCATTCGCGAGCTGCCTCAACGCCTTCGGCTTTCCGTTCGACGTCTCGACGAACTTTTTGCGGATCTCCTGCTCGAAGATCCCTTGATCACGCGAGAAGCGTGCGTTTCGCAGCAGTAGCGAAGCCTTGATCTCGAAGACGATCACGACGTCACCAAGATCAAGTAG
This sequence comes from Thermoanaerobaculia bacterium, assembly GCA_035276365.1. Classification (GTDB taxonomy): domain Bacteria; phylum Acidobacteriota; class Thermoanaerobaculia; order Gp7-AA8; family Gp7-AA8; genus QHVT01. Next base: position 1,854 of record DATELS010000621.1, on the reverse strand, counting down.
CGCATCGATCTGTCCATCGGCATACGCTACGTCGACGCGCAGCATCTGCGACATGGCCGGGTAGTAATGGCCGAGGAGTTCGAAGACGTACAGCTCGAAAAGCCGTCCCCACAACTCGCGCAAACGTTCTCGCTGCGAACCTTCGAGGCTCTCGAAGATTTGCCAATACAGACCCGACGAGACCATCTCGCTGACGAAGTGCCGGTCAAGCACGAGGAACTTGTCATTCGGTAAAGCGACGACGGGATTCTGCCGGAGAACGACGGTGTCGGTGGCGAATAGGTCCGAACGGATGAGGCGCTCGAACTCCGCGCGTTCCAGCGGCGACGGCTGAAGCTTCGCCTTCAGCGCGCCGAGCGCGATGGCGATGCCCGAAAGGAAACGTTGCACGATGTCGGCGGAGAATCGAAGATCGGCAGCGATCGACTGCGCATCGAGAACCGTAACGATCGGATCTGCGGGCGACAGCCGCTTCATCTGGGTGAAGACGGCAAAGGCCGAAGCTACCAATTCCTCCAAGGTGAGGCCGTAGAAACGGAAGGCGCCGATGTCGAGCGCGATCGCCTCGCGAAGTGTGCGTACCGTCGCATCGTCGCCGCGCAAATGCTGCAGCATTGCGAGCGTCCGACTCCATGAATAGGCGAGATCGGGCGGATTGTCGATTTCCCAACGTGGTACGAATTCGAGAATGAGCTCCATCGGCGAAGGCTCGTTCCCTTCGCGGATCGAGGAACTGCCCGTGAACTCGTTTGCCAGGACGGCGAGATCGCCTGCAACGTGCGGTTCGGGCGCGTTTGGTTGTTGCGTTGCGTGCTCAGAGAGAAGGCTGATCAGGAGCTTCAGAGTCAGCAAGCTACCGAGGCGAGTGAAGGCGACACGAAACGTCGGATGCGGATCGGTCTCGAGCGGCTGCTGGAGAAAGTCGAGGTACTCCCGACGCAGGAATCGCTCCGCCAGTGCCGCCTGGAGCTCGGGGCTGTGCTGCTGATCGAGAACGAGATTGTTGGTCGTCGCGACGAGCGCGATGACATCGAGGGACGCATTCTGGTTGAGGTACTGCCAGTAGTTTTCGACGGCCTGTTCAAGCGTGATCTCGGTGACGTCCGTCAACTTCAAGACGAGGCCGGATACGGGCGCCCTCGAAATCACCTCACGTTCGTATCGACGAGCAGTGAAGAGCAGAACTGGCAAGTCTCCGGGTCCGAACATGTCCTCCTCAGCCGACGACAAACAGCTCTGGCGCTACTGGATGTCGAGCGCCGGGGTTGCTAAAAGCTCGGATCGTCCACGAGCCATTCACGCGTGAGATCCAGAGAATCGCGCTTAGCGCCTCGTTCGAAAACACGCCTGACCCGTGACCGTTTCCGCGGATCGCCCGCTCAACCTCTTCCAAACCGACTGCCGTGAGGAAATCCGCGAAGATCGCGATTACGATGGGCAGCCCGGCTCCGCGATACTTGGACACCTTCTCCTCAATCGTTCGGACCAATGGATCGTCGTCGCCCCAGAATGACGTTACCGGCGCGATGAACTGCACGTGCGTGAATTTCGACGACGTGGCGATCACGGAGAAAGTGAATCCGCCGATCGACGTGCGCGCACCCTTGCTTACGCCGCCTCGCAACCAGCGCTCGACATTCCGCGCAGTCGAAGCGTTCTGCTTCGGGTCGTAGCTCACTGCCGGATCGCGCTCGATCATCAAAGCCACACCGATGGGGATTGCCCCGAGACGGGAGGTCAGATCGCGGAGGTCCGCATCGCCTTTCGCCCGCTGCTGCTCCGGGTTCACCGTGAAGACATCGCACAAGAACTGCGGCGAGGCAGTCGTCGCAGGGACGTCCCAGTCGGGCGTTC
>DATELS010000620.1:0-4613 GCA_035276365.1 Thermoanaerobaculia bacterium | reverse complement strand
CGCAGAAGTGAAGTAGGTTCACCCCTGCGCGGTCGGAATGCACGACCGAACCAGCGCGCTCAACGCCCGGATGTCGAACGGCTTCGGCAGAAACGCGCAGATCCCCGCGTCCACCGCGGCGACGAGCGCCGGCTCGCGGTTCGCGCTCACGACGATCACCGGGATGCGCTTCAGGTCCGCGTCATCCTGCCGCTCGCGCAGCACATCCCATCCCGACACGATCGGCATCATGAGATCGAGCACCACGACGTCGGGACGCTGCTGCCGCATCACTTCCAGCGCGTCCCGGCCGTTCGGCGCCTCGTAGAAAACATAGCCGTCGCGCTTCAGCGCCGCCACGATCAAGCCTCGAATGCTCGCATCGTCATCGACGACGAGCACCGAAGGTGTGTTCGTTCCCACGTCCACCGCGGGGGAATTATGCCTGATGTGAGTCGTTGCGGCAGTTCGAATTGAAAATCGCCGTGGCCATGTCGGGCGGGGTCGACAGTTCGACTGCCGCGTATCTCCTCAAGTCGCAGGGGCATGAGGTCGTCGGTCTGTCGATGCAGATGTACGACAACCTGACCAACGCCGATACGACGTACGGCGGATGCTGCACGATCGACGATCTCGCCGACGCGCGCCGCGTCGCGTGGCGGCTCGAGATTCCGCACTTCACGCTGAACCTCGAGGCGAAATTTCACGAGAAGGTGATCGCGCCCTTCGTGCAGGGCTACCTCGCCGGCACGACGCCGAGTCCGTGCGTGCTGTGCAACACGCACGTGAAGTTCGATCTCTTTCATCAGAAGGCGATCGCCATCGGCGCGGAGAAGATCGCCACCGGCCACTACGCGCGCGTCGTCCGCAACAACGGTCACTTCGAATTGCGCAAGGCGCGCGATCTCGCGAAGGACCAGTCGTACTTTCTTTTCGAGCTCTCACAGGCGCAGTTGTCCGAGGCGGTGTTTCCGCTGGGGGAGTTGACGAAGCCGGAGGTGCGGGCGATCGCCGAGGATGCCGGGCTCTCCGTCGCGCGGAAGAAAGAGTCGTACGAAATCTGCTTCGTCCCGCAGAAAGACGGCTACGCGAAGATCGTCGAGCGCGAGTCGGGTATCGCGCCGAACGAGGCGGCGGGAGAGATCGTCGACATCGACGGCAACGTCGTCGGCACGCACGACGGCTACTACCACTTCACGATCGGCCAGCGCCGCGGACTTCAGCTCGGCGGCTCCGCGGAGCGCACGTACGTCGTCGACGTGAACCCGTTCACGAAGCGCGTGACGATCGGACCCGCGTCCGCGCTCGAGCGTGATGAGCTGATCGCGCAGCGCATGCACTGGATCTCCGGCGAGCCGCCGCGCGGTCCGATCGAGGTGCAGGCGCGCGTGCGCTCGCGCATGGCGGACGTCGCCGCGACGGTGACGCCGCTCGACGGCGATCGCGCGCGCGTGACGTTCGCGCACAAGCTGCGCGCGGTCGCGCCGGGACAGGCGGTCGTCTTCTACCAGGAGGACTTGTGCCTCGGCGGTGGATGGATCGCGCTACACTGAAAGCAATCCATCCTTACGGCAGCGGCGTAAACAGCACGGAAAAACGAAAGGAGACTCCATGGCCAATCGCGTCGCAACGATCCTCGGTATCGGTTTTCTCCTCGTCGGCATTCTCGGCTTCGTCAGCTCCAACCTGCTCGGTGCGCATCTCACGCTCGCGCACAACGTCATCCACCTCGTGAGCGGGGCGATCTCGCTGTGGCTCGGCCTCAAAGGCTCGCCCGCCGCGGCGAAGCAGTTCTGCATCATCTTCGGCGCGGTGTATCTGCTGCTCGGCATCGCCGGCTTCTTCGCGGGCTCGGGCACGGACCGCATGCTGACGATCCTCGCCGACCAGCTCATGTTCGGCACCATGGATCACGCGATTCACGTGCTTCTCGGCGCGATCTATCTCATCGGCGGCTTCGCGACCCGGACGCTGCCCGCGACACGGACCGCGTAAGCACTCGTTGAAACTCCGCCCGCGTGCGGCCGTACCCTCCTCCATGCGGCTTCACGCGGGCGAGTTCCTCGGCAGCGCACTGCGCGCGCACGAGTCGGCCGGCTTCACGCTCACGGAGTATTCGTACGCTCCGGGCGCCGCGCTGCCGCGGCACGAACACCCCTTCGCCTATCTCTCGTTTCCGCTCGCCGGCTCGTATCGCGAACGTTGCGGAAGCGCGGAGTGGCGATGCTCGCCCGACTCGGCGATCTTTCATCCGAAGGGCGAGGTGCACGACGACCGCTTCGACGGCAGCGCGACGCGCATCTTCAGCGTGGAGATCGCGGACGCGTGGCTGGAGCGCATGCACGCGGACGGCGTGCGCATCGCGGCGCGCGCGGAGATCACGAGCCGCGCGATTCTGCGCGCCGCGTCGCGACTGCGACGATTGACGCGCGGCCCTTCCTCGCTGCGCATCGAGGCGGCGGCGATCGATCTGCTCGCGACGTTGCCCGCGCCGATCGAGTCACGCGCGCCGCGATGGCTGCAGCTCGCCGTCGACTACGTGCACGCGATGCAGCCGCTTCGCGTGCGCACTCCCGAGCTCGCGCGGATCGCGGGCGTGCATCCGGTGCATCTCGCGCGGACGTTCCGCCGCGTGCACGGCTGCACGATCAGCGAGTACGTGCGCAATCTGCGCGTCGAGCGCGCGATGCGTCTCCTGCGCGGCGGCGACACGCTCGACCAGATCGCGCTCGACGCCGGCTTCGCGGACCAGAGCCACTTCTGCCGCGAGTTCAAACGCGTGGCCGGCGTGTCGCCGGGCGAGTTCCGCGCGCGGCGTTGAATCGCATCCAGCGAGTTGCGTTCGTTCAAGACCGCGCGCGACGCGAACCGTAACGTGCGCTCATGCACCGCGTTCTCCTGGCAGCCTCGCTCCTCGCGACACTCACCGGCCACTGGAGCGGCACCGTGACGACGCCCGCGGGCGCGCTGCCGATCGAGTTATCGATCACCGAAGCCGGCGCGACGCTCGATGCGGCGCCGCTCGGCTACGTCGACAAGCCCGTGAAGGTGATTCGTCGCGATGAGCAGGGATTGCAGATCGAGATGCCGGTCGATGGACAATCCGTCACCGCCGGTCTCGCCTTCACGAACGACGACCTGCGCGGCACCGCGAGACTCGGCGAAGCCGCGTTTCCGATCGCGCTGCGTCGCGCGACACCGGTCGCGAAGAATTACACGACGCAGGACGTATCGATCCGCAGCGGCGACGTCACGCTCGCCGCGACGCTCACGCTCCCGCGCAGCACGACGCCCGTGCCTGCGATCGTGTTCGTGGCCGGACTCGCTCCGCGCGGCGACGCGGCGCGCTTTCTCGCCGACGCGTTCGCGACTCGCGGCTTCGCGGTGCTCACGTACGACCGGCGCGGCATCGGCAAGTCGACGGGCGATCGTCACACGACCTTCTCCGCAGTCGCGGACGACGCGGCCGCCGCGGTGCGCTACCTCGCCACGCGCAAGGAGGTCGACGCGAAGCGCATCGGCATCCGCGGGCAGAGCCAAGGCGCGTGGATCGCGCCGCTCGCCGCGACGCGCGTTCCCGTCGCCTTCGCGATCCTCACGGGCGGCGGCGCGGTGCAGCCGTGGGAATCGGAGACGTACGCGATTCCCGCGCGCATGCGCGCCGATGGCTTCTCCGAAACCGAGATCGCCGAGGCGTCGCGTTATCTCGCGGCGATGTTCGCCGTGGGCCGCACCGGCAAAGGCTGGGAGGAGCTCAGCGCCACGATCGCAGCGCTCCGCGCGCGCGGCGCGAAGTGGCTCGGCACGTACGGCGCGGTCCCGCCGTCGCTGCAGTATCTGCGCGAACTCTGGGAAGGCGAGTTCGCATACGACCCCGCGCCCGCGCTGCGCAAGCTGACCGTGCCCGTGCTCGCGCTCGAAGGCGAGAACGACGTCTACAGCCCGCCCGCCGAGTCGCTGCGCGTGCTCGAGGCGACGCTCGGCTCGCGCGACAAAACACTGCGCATGATTCCCCACGCCACGCATGACTTTCACGTCGCCGGCGCGCCGCTGCCGCTCGTCTCGCAGGACTACTTGAGCACGATGCTCAACTGGAGCGCGGCACACGCCGGCATCGTCGCGAGCGATCCCGACGTCACCGATCATCGCGTCACCTCGCCTTCGCAGAACGTCGTCCTCGACGTCGATCGCTCGCTCACGTACATCGGCCGCATCGGCATCGACATCCGCGACGCCGCGCATGCGGAACGGGTGATCTTCGCCACCGCCGACGCGAACGGCAACGTGCAGCGCCTCTGGATCGCGCAGTTCGAGAAGATGCTCCCGCAGCACCGCGGCGCGTACGACGCGCATGACGATCACCAAGTCACGATCGGCGATCTCACCTTCAATCAGGCGCAGGGACGCTACTCGTTCCCCGCCGCCGTCGCCGCGAAGCCCGGTCTCGAGGCGGACCAGACGCGCGCGTTCCTCGCGCAACACAACATTCGCATCGACGCCGACCTCGCCATCGCGCGCTTCGAGACGCTCACCGACGCCACGCGTCGCGCGGAGCTCATCGTCTTCTACTGGGAGCCGCTCGAAGGCAACACGGATTTCGCCGCGTTCGCGGAGAAGGCGAAGAAGATGTTCAG
>DATELS010000619.1:0-8998 GCA_035276365.1 Thermoanaerobaculia bacterium | reverse complement strand
GACAGCGTGCCGACTTTGCGGTCGAGGCGAATGCCGAAGATGTCGATGAGGCGCGCGGCGTACGCGGAGTCCCATGCGGGATAGTGCGCGGCGACGTGCTGGATCAAGCGACCGCACGTCATCCAGGGATAGTCGTGCGCGTGCTGCTCCGGGATGTATCCCACTTGCGCGCGCACCTCGGGTCCGCGCGACGCGGTGTCGAGTCCGAAGACTTCGGCGCGTCCCGCATCGGGCCGCACGAGGTTGAGCACGACGTTCATCGCGCTGCTCTTCCCCGCACCGTTCGCGCCGATGAGCAAATACACCGCTCCCTCGGGCACGCGCATCTCGACGTTGTCGAGCGCGACTTCCGCACCGTAGCGCACCGACAGTCCATGCGTCGCGACGGCGAACGCGTCACTCATCGTGATCCCCTTCCTCGTCCGCGAGCTTCTGAATGGCGGTCACGAGCTCCTCGGCATCGAGTCCGTTGCGCCGCGCGTCGAGCAGCGCACGCTTGGCGACCGCGCGCGCAAGGCTGCGCCGCCGCTCGCTCCCGCCGCGGCGCGTCATGGCGGAGACGAAGGTCCCCTGCCCACGCCGCACGTAGATGAGCCCCTCGCGCTCGAGCTCCTGATAGGCCTGCGAGACGGTGCGCGGGTTGACGACGAGCTCCGCCGAGAGCTCGCGGACGGACGGAAGCGGATCCTCGGCGTGCAGCGTCCCGACGACGATGGCACGCCGGACCTCGTCCATGATCTGGAGGTAGAGCGGACGCCCGTCGTTGGGGTCGAGGTTCACGAGCATCGGTCACCTGTCGCTGTGTTGCGCACGAGTACAACACTACACTGCTTGTACGCGCGAGGCAAGAAGAAGTTGCATCTCGACATCACGCCGACATCTGCTACACTCCCCGCAGCTCAGCACATCAGCGCAGTCGAACAAGGCCGGGAAACCCTCCCGGCCTTTTTCTTTTTGCGCGAGTCCACGCAATTCGAAGAGAGGGAGATCGGATGACGCCACAGAACGTGGAACGCCTCGCGACGCGTCGCAACTGTCCGCGCTGCACGCAGGACAAGACCCTCGGCATGGCCCTCTGCCGCCGCTGCCGCTACAAACTCCCGCCGCACATGCGCCGCCCCCTCGAGTACATCGAGGCGAACAACGCGGGCGTGGTGTACGGCGCGCTCCGCGCCGCGGCGAAGTACTTCGATCTGCATTACCGCTCGGTGCGCGACTTCGGGGGCGGGAGGCCGCGATGAACGCGGCGCTCCCCTACTTCATCGCGTCCCGCAGTTCCTGCAAGTGCACCGCGCGCACTTTCGTCACCGTCGCGGTGAGGGTGGCGTCGGTGAAGGTGGGCGGGCCGAGGCCGAGGGAGCTGCGGGCGGGGGTGAGGGCGGAGCGGAGCTCGGCGCAGTGGGCGGCTTGGATCGCGATCGCGCTCGATAACGCCGGATCCGTGAACGTTGCGGGTGGGAGGCCGGCGGTGGCGCGGATCGCGTTCACGGCTTGTCGCAGTTCCGTGAGATGCGCGGCTTTCACCGGCGTCACTTGCGCGATCAGCGGGTCGTCGGAGAACAGCAGCGTCGTGGCGAGGTCGGGGATCGAGAACGCGGAGTTGCCGAGCGTCGCGTCGAGTGCGCGCACTTTGTAGACATACGCGGCGCCCGACGTCACCGTGTCCGTGAAGTTTGTGCTGGCAGTTGTCGTGATCGGCGCGAAGCCGACTCCCGCCGACGCGCGTGCGATCTCGTATTGCGTGCTCGCCGTTGCGCCCGCGGATGCAGTCCACGTCAGACTCACGCTCGTCGTCGTTGTCGCGGTCGCGGTGAAATTCGTCGGCGCGGCGGGCGCGGTCGCCTGCTGCAACTTCCAGAACTGCAACAGCGACGTCAATGCGGACGGCGTATTCGTCGGCGGACTCTGATCCATTTGATTCTTCGTATTGATGCCGTGGCACGACGCGCACACGCGCACTTCGCCCGGCTGGAACGTCAGCCAGTAACGCTCGCGCACCACGCCGGCGTGATTCGCGTCGCTGAGCTGCCAGCTCATCGCGCGACGCGCGGGGACGAACGCGGCCACCGAGCCGTCGGTGGCGATCGTCACGCCGCCCGTCGATGTCACCGTCGCGGATGGATTCGCGGCGATCGCCGCGGCGTCGTGCATCGTGCGCGCGAGCACGCGGCGTCCGCGACGCCCGCCCGTTACCAGCGCGGCATTGTTCGGGTCGGGAGTGCCGCCGAGTCCGCGCACCTGGTCGGCCTGGTAGAGCTGCAGGCGCGTGATGTCGTAGATCTTCTTATTCGCGTCCACAATGTGACTCGCGCCGCCGGGCACGCGCAGATTGAACGGCTGCTGCTTGTCGTTCTTGTCGCGCGTCGTCACGTCGCGGCTGACGATCACCGCCAGATTGTGATCGACGAGATACTGGCGAAACTCCTGAACGTCGACATTCGCCTGCGTAAATGCAGTGAGCTCCGGCGTATCGAGCGGCGTCGATAACGTCGCAGGCATCGGACGCGCGCGCACTTCCACGGGACTCAGCTCCCACAACGTGCCCGACCATTGAATGAGATTGTCCGGACTCCAATACGAAATGCTCGCCTGAATGCCGCCCGTCAATGACGTGCCGGGCAGATAGAAGCCGTCCTGCTGTTGCGTCAGACCTTTGATCTTGAAGTCATAGAGCGACAACGGATGGCCCGCCGTGCCCGCGTCTGTGTCCTCGCGCGTCTCCGCCGTGTGCACCGCGAGCAGCGTGCCGTCCGACATCGGAAGAGGATCGCGATAGTGACCGGAATGATCCGCGGGCGCGGGCAGCTCCGAGAAATCGCGTGTCGCGCGTGCCGTGATCCAGTTCACTTGAATTTGATCCGGATTCTTGTCCGGAGGCGCGAGAAAACTGACGATCTGTCCCGACGCGTGCGAGCTGAACTCCGGCGCATCCGTCGCGTAATACAAGCCCGGCGTGAGCGGATCCTCGCGCAATTGAAACGTGTTCTCCGCCTCTTTCGTGTTCACGCGCACGCCGTCGAAGTAAATGAACTCCGTCACGAACGGATCGTCATTGAACGAGCGCGCGAAGAAATTGTGCAGCTCGTGGCGGCCGATGTGATTGAGCGTCTCCTCCGACGTCCCATCCTCATTGATCGCCCACGGGAAAAAGTGATTGATGTTGTTGCCGATCAGATTGCTGCCCGGAGGCGTGTTGCCCGCGCGCGGCTCGGGAAACACCTCGACGCGCTGATTGAGCTTCTGCGCTGCCGCGGATTCATCCGAGAAATCGAACGTCCCGTATTCGCCGGGATTCTCCGCGTCCGCGTCGGCCTGCTGATCGCGCTGCAAATGATCCCAGCGCGTGAAAATCACGCGTCCGAAGCTGTCGATGGACGGCGTGAACGCGCCGGACGGCGTGTGATTGAGCATGCGCAAATCGCCGTTGATCGGATTGAGGCTCCAGATGCCGGTGACCGTCGCCGCTTCTTCATACTCATCGAGCTGCGGATAGAGATGCGCCTCGCCGCTGCGCGGGCGATCGGACGTGAAGAGAATCCGCCCATCGGTTCCGTAGAGCGGCGAGACGTTGTTGTAGTTCGACGGCTGATTCGCGATCTTCGTGATGACCGGCGTCTGGTTTTGGCCGAGGTTCGTGACTTCGTAGATTTGCCAGAAGAAGGTTTGATTGATCTGGAACTGCTGCGTCGGCGCGCCGATGACCATGCTGAACAGCGCCTTCGTTCCGGACCAATGCACGGTCGGCTCGCGCACGGCGATCGAGCCCGTACCTTGAAAGCCCGTGTTGCCGAAGCCCGCGAGGCGCGTGATGTTCTTCAGCGTCCCGTCGGGATAGAGGATGAAGAGATCGCCGCCGCGCGGCGCGATCGACTGATGCCCGTCCTGATTGCCGAACGTCGACGCGACGGATGCGAAGTCCCCCGGAATCGGCACCTGTCCGACGAAGAGGATGGGATTCGGCAACGCAACCGTCTGACTGCGCGGTTGCGGCGCGGCGAGGCTCGAGAACGCGAGGACGCAAAACGCCGAGAGCAGTTTCTTCACTCACACCACTCCTTGAGTGATGGAGGATAAGAGACAACCGCGTCTCCGATTCTGCGGAGAACGTGGGGACTCCGTGGGGATTGCGCTACCGCGCCTCGTGCTTCTTCACGTACTCGGTCGCGAATTCGGCGTTCGCGTACTGCGGACTGACTTCGAGCGCACGGCGATACGTCTCCACCGCCTTCCCCACCTCCCCGCTCGCGTCATACGCCTCGGCCAGACTGTCGTATGTGTTCGCGGCCTTCGGATAGAGCGCGATGTTGAGTTGGAAGACCTCGATCGCCTTCGCGAAGTCCTTCGCGCGGAGTAGGCCGTATCCAAGGTCATTGATGGTGCGCTCGGCGACGAGGACGGACGAAGGTTCGAGCTCCTGCGTGCGCCGCACGATCTTCACCAGCGCGTCCGTTCCCTCGGCCGCCGTGATCTTCGCGAGCAGGTAACTCCCCGTGCGACCGAAGTCGTTCTCGTCGAGATACTTCAGCGCCTTCGCGATGTCGCCGTGCAACGCGCGCAGCAGGAACCGCTCTTCGTCCGCGTACGCGCGCGGCATCGCGTCGACGATGCGCTGCAGCTCGCGCTCGGGATGCCAGCGGCCGCGCGTCATCACGCCGGCGCGACGATTCGCGTTCGCGACGTCGACGAGCGGATTCGCGTCGAGCAGCACGAGGTCGGCGCGCGCGCCGGTCGTCACCGTGCCGAAGTCGTTCGTCTCGAGAAAGCGCGCGGGATTGCTCGTCGCGGTGCGCAGCGCCTCGAATGGCGAGAGACCGCTCTCGACAAAGTTGCGCAGCTCCTCGTGCAGCGAGAAGCCTCCGACCGTGCCGATGCCCATCGCGTCCGTGCCGGCCATCATCGGTACGCCGGCCGCGTGCAGCACGCCGACGAGCTTCTTCTGAAACGCGAGGTTCTCGCGGATCTTCGGCACCTGCTCCGGCTTGAACCCGCGCTTGTATTGATTTTTCGCGGGCGAGAGTCGATCGCGCAGCTCCGGCGAGATGAAGCGCATCTCGGGACGTTGCAGGAACGTATCGACATTCGCGGCCTGCTGCATGATCTGGTCGTACGTGACGATCGTCGGCGTGAACCAGATGCCGGACTCGCGCATCAACTTCACGAGATTCGGAATGCGACTCTCGTCGAAGACGAGCTTGTCGATGTCGAGCGTGTCGTTGAAGTACGTGTAGATGATCTCTTCCGCGTGCTCGAGCGCCTGCCCCGCGGCGAGCGTGCCCTCGAATCCGACTTCACGCGGCACGTGCCCGAGGATGAACATGTGATGCTTGCGGGCGGCGGCGAGGAGCGCGGGATACTCCGCCTTCGACACGCGCGCGTAGATCTTGATGCCGTCGTATCCGGCCGCGTACTGCGCCTCGACCTCCGCCACCGACTCCTCGGCCGTGCGCGCTTTGTCGAACTTCGGACCAACGGTGTAGATCGTCGGTCCGAGGAGCTCGCCGCTCGCGGTGCGGGCGCGGAAGAGAAGATGGAACGGCCTGCCGTCGAGATTGAAGACGGTGGTGACGCCGCTGGCGACGTAGAGCGGCAGCTCGTTGCGCGTGCGGAGATGCACGTGCGTGTCGACGAGACCGGGCATGAGGAACTTGCCGCGTCCGTCGATGCGCGTCGCATCGCGCGGAATCTCGACCTCGGACGCCGCGCCGATCTGCGCGATGCGGCCGTCGCGGACGATGACGGTCTGATGCTCGATGACGCGCTCGCGATCCATCGGAATCACGTTCACGTCGACGAACGCGTATGCGCGCAACGGCGCGGCGGCGAACGAGCATCCGGCGAATGAGAACAGCAGCAGAGCGACTGCGCTGAATCGGGCGAGCATGCACGTGTAGACGCATGTGTGCGCCATTCGTTAGAGCTCCTAACTTCGTCGCTGCTGCTATCGTCTATGGAGATGACGGCATGAGCCGAGTGATCACGGGACCGACTCTGGTGCCGCACGCGGGCGACGACGCGGCGGCGGGGACGCTGTTGCGTCACGTCGCGCTGCCCGTCTCCGACCTCACCTCCACGTCCTACGCGCCGCGAGTCCGGTTGTCGCCGCATGCGCACACGTCGGGGTTTCTGCTCTTCGTCCGCGACGGCGGCTTCGTCGAGCAGTATGGAACGCGCCGCGAGCGCTATGACGGTCTGACGTGCATCTATCGTCCTCCGCTCGACGAGCATGCGAATGAATTCGAGGAGCGCGGCGCGGTGCTGGCGGCGATCGACGTCGGCGCGGAATGGCTCGAGCGGCTGCGCGAAGGCGGTTTCAGCGGCGAGCGTTTCAGCATGCGCTCTCCGTTGATGCAGCAGTTCGGCGATCGGTTGGACGCGGAGCTCACGGCGCCGGACAGTCTGTCGTCGATGAGCATCGAGGCGCTGGCGACGGAGGTCATCGTCTTCAACGCGCGGCGCGGCAGGAAACGCGAGCGCACGTGCAAGGGCGAGTGGCCGGAGCGCGCGCGGCGGCTGATCGAGAACGAGTTCGCGTCGCCGCTGTCGCTGCAGAGCATCGCCAGTGCGGTCGGCGTGCATCGCGTGCATCTCGCGCGGCAGTTCCGCGCGTTGCATGGCTACACGGTCGGCGACTATCTGCGCCGCGTGCGCGTCGCGTACGCGCGGCAGCAACTCACGAAGTCCGAGGAGTCGATCGCGGAGATCGCGCTCGCGGCGGGCTTCTCCGATCAGAGCCAGCTCACGAAGTCGTTCAAGCGCGTCACCGGCGAGACTCCCGCGGCGTATCGCGCACGGCAGCGCTAACGAGACACAACGCGCGCTGCCCTCGAACAAGACGCGCGCGCGGCCGGAGCCTACGATGCCAGTCATGGTGCGTCGAACGATCACGCTCGCGGCAACGCTGCTTCTCCTCTCCAACATCGCATCGGCAGACGATCTCGCGGGACTATGGAAGGCGAAGAAGCGATTCGGTCCGGACGCGCGCGGCACGCTCATCGTGCAGCGGAGCGGCGACACGTACACCGCGGACTTTGTCGGGCGCATCGTGCCGGTCACCGTCGCGAGCGGCGAGCTCTCCTTCTCGCTGCCCGACCACCAGGGCACGTTTCGCGGACGTCTCGACGCGCGCGGCACCATCACCGGCCACTGGTTCCGTCCCGGCAGCGGCGTCAACACCGCGTACAACGGCGCGCCGGTCGCCGCGTCGTACGTGCAACTGAATCCGGACGGCGCGAATCGCTGGCGCGGCATCGTCGATCCGTTCCAGGACACGTTCACCTTCTTTCTCCTCCTCGAGCCGCGCGCCGATGGCTCCTACTCCGCCGTCCTGCGCAATCCCGAGCGCGACATCGGCACGCAGCAAGGCGTCGAGCGACTCGTGCGCGACGGCAACAAGCTCTCGCTCATCGGCAAACGCAATGGCAAGGAGCAGGAAGTCGCGAGCGGCACGTACGACGCGGACGGCGAAGTCATGATCTTCCGCTGGCCGACGCGCGGCGGCAGCTACGACTTCATGCGCGAAGGAGACGAGAGCGAGTTCTATCCGCGCGGAAAAAATCCGGGACGCTACGTCTATCGTCCGCCGCTCGCGCGTGACGACGGCTGGCCGGTCGGCACGCTCGACGCGGCGAACATCGATCGTCCGTTTCTCGAGAGCTTCATTCAACGCCTGCTCGACACGCCGATGAACGCGACGGATGTGCCGCAGCAGCACGGACTCCTCATCGCGCGTCACGGCAAGCTCGTGCTCGAGGAGTACTTCCACGGCGAGCATCGCGACAAGCTGCACGACACGCGCTCCGCGACGAAGAGCCTCAGCTCACTCGTCGTCGGCGCAGCGTTGTACGCGGGCGTGCCGGTCAAGCTCTCCAGTCCCGTGTACGCCGTCATGAACGGCGGTGCGTTTCCGCCCGATCTCGAAGAGGCGAAGAAGACGATGACGCTCGAACATCTCCTGACGATGTCCGGCGGATTCTTCTGCGACGACACGAACGACGCTGCGCCGGGCAACGAGACGACGATGGGCGATCAGACCGACGAGCCGGATTTCTACAAGTACACGATGCGCGTGCCGCTGGCGACGCCGCCCGGCGAGAACTCCGTCTACTGCAGCGCGATGCCGAACCTCGCGCTGGGCATGGTCGGACGCGCCGCGAAAGAGAATCCGATGTCGCTCTTTGACCGGTTGATTGGCGAGCCGCTGAAGATCCGGAAGTACTCCTGGGGACTCGATCCCGCGGGCAATCCGTACGGCGGCGGCAGCACGAGTCTCACGCTGCGTGACTTCGCGAAGCTCGGACAGCTCGTGCTCAACGGCGGCACGTGGGAAGGCAAGCGCATCATCAGCCGCGAGTTCGCCGCGAATTGCGGCGCACCGCTCTATCACCTGCGCAACGTCTATTACGGATATCTGTGGTGGAACGAGGACTATCCATACAAAGGACGCATGGTGCACACGTTCTCCGCGCGCGGCGCGGGCGGACAGAACGTCACCGTCGTACCGGAGCTCGATCTCGTCGTCGCAACATTTGCGGCGAGTTTCGGCAGTCGCAAGGCGATGTTCGCGGCGTCGAACGATCTCATGCCGAACATCATCCTGCCTGCAGTGCGACAGCCCGGCGATGATCCGAAGGCGCCGGTCGTCGAGTTGCATTACGTCACGCCGTACGGGGTCTCGAAAGACGGGAGCCGCGTCACGCCGCAGAAGAAGTGATTAGCCGCGATTCTTCCGCGCGAAGAGCTCCCAGCGCCCTTCCATCTGCGAGTAGCCGATGCACTTCACCTTCAGCCACGACGTGGCGAGGCAGTACCGATCGGCGCGGCGTTTCGCGACGATGCCTTCGAGGTCGCGCTGCGAGACGACCGTGAACAGCGCCGGATCATCGACCGAGTCGACGTAGCCGATCGGCGTGTCTTCGACCAGACGGCGCAGGCGCTGCTTGCGGCGCCACAGCGGTTGCTCGCGCAGATCGCGTCCGTTCAGCCACAACAAATCGAATGC
>DATELS010000618.1:0-6071 GCA_035276365.1 Thermoanaerobaculia bacterium | reverse complement strand
GATCAAGGCGTCGCGCGTCGATACCGGCGCGTCCGAGTCGCACGCGTTTCCCGCCGGCACCGCGGTCGTGTCGACGCGACAGCCGCTCGGTGGACTCATGAACACGCTGCTCGAGAAGGCGCCCGCGTTCAGCAAGGGCTTCGTCGAAGAGCAGCGCGCGAAGGCCGAGGCGGACGAGCCAGACGAGTTCTACGACCTCACGACGTGGTCGCTGCCGCTGGCGATGAACGTCGAGGCGTGGGTGACGACGGCGCCCGTCGCGGGCACGTCGGAGTATCGCGCGACCGATCCCGCCGCGTTCCGCGCCGCGTCGTACGGCTATCTCGTCGACGCGCTCGAGCCGAACCTCTATCGCTTCGCCGGACGCCTCATCGGGTCGAAGATCAACTTCAGCGTCTCCGACGCGCCGATCGACTCGGGCACGCAGACGTTCGCGCGCGGCTCGATGGTCATCCTCAAAGGCAACAACGCGAAGGACGTCGACGCGACGCTCGCGAACATCGCGCGCGACACGCGCGTGAACGTCGTTCCGCTCGAAACGGGTTGGATCGGCGGCACCGCACTCGGCTCCGAAAAGATTCATCACATCAAAGATCCGAAGATCGGACTCGTCGGCGGCGCGGGCAGCAGCGCGTCCTCCTTCGGCATGCTCTGGCACACGCTCGACGTCGACACGCCGATCCCGCACACGACGCTCTCCGCGGAGTCGCTGCGCAACGTCGACCTGCACGACTACGAGGTGCTGATCTTCCCCGACGGCTCGTTCGCCGACCGCCTCGGCAAACGCGGCGTCGACAAGATCAAGGCGTGGGTGAACGACGGCGGCACGATCGTCGCGGTCAAAGGCGCGAACGCGTTTCTGCGCGAGAAGGACGTCGAGATCTCGAAGCTGAAGCGCTGGGAGCCGCCGAAGAAAAAGGATGACGACAAGACGTCGGGCGACGAGCGTTACAACGACTACCGCATCCCCGGCTCCGCGTTCCGCACGACGATGAACGAGCGCTCGTACCTCACGTTCGGCGTGCCGCGCTCGCCCGCGGTGCTGGTCGAGGGGAGCAACGCTTTCCTGCCGGTGGCGCACACGGTCGACAACATCCTCACCATCGAGGCCAAGGATCCGCTGATCTCCGGCGTGGCGTGGGAGGAGTCGCTCGAGCGCATCAAGGGCGCGGTGTATGTCGTCAGCGAGCCGTTTGGACGCGGACAGGTCATCACGTTCGCCGACGATCCGAATTACCGCCTCTTCTGGCGCGGCACGCTGCCGATCTTTTTGAACGCAGTGCTCTACTCGCCGAGCTTCCCGAGATGACGATCGTCGCGCTGCCGCTGCTGCTGCTCTTCGGATCGATGCGCGTGGACTTCGCGCCGTTCGTCGAGCGCAGCGGCTGTACGCACATGTTCGACATCTACTACAACTGCACCGCCGGTCCCGCCTTCGACCTCGGCTGCGCGCAGCTTCGCAACGTGCGTCTCCTCGGCGGCTTCGGCGTGCCGGTCGCGGAGTGTCACGGCAGCGGATTGGTGGACGCGAGCGGCAACGCCGCGTTCATCCGGAAGGAAGGAGTCGGGTACGGGGTGGAAGGGTATTACGTACGCCTGCTCGTCGCGACGCCGGACGGCTTCGAAGTCGTGCGCGATCTCGACGAGCTGCGGCAGCGCTTCGCGCCGGTCGAGTCGGAGGAGGAGGCGCTGAGCTTCGCGATCGCCGCGTCCGGCGCGTCGCTCTTCGACAAGTCCTGGAAGACGCCGCCCGGCTATCGGCGCGTCGCCGAGCGCGCGCGGCCGACGGACGTCGTGCGCCGCGCGGACGGCAGCTTCGTCGTGCGCAACCTGCTCTTCGACGCGAGCAGCTCCTGCCTGCAGGGACCGTACATGCTCGCGGACATCGCGGTCACGCGCGACGGCATCGTGGTCGGCGCTGCACAAGGCACCACGCTCGCAACGATTCCCTGATCATGATTCGCCCGCCCGCCGTCGCCGGAGCGTTTTACGAAGGCACCGCCGATCGTCTGCGCGCGCAGGTCGACGCGTGCTTCGCCGCGAATCCGCCCGCGGAGAAGCGGCGCTTCATCGGTGCGGTCGTGCCGCATGCGGGACTCATGTACAGCGGTCACGTCGCGGCTGCGTTCTACGGCGCGGCGGAGTTGCCGAGGCGATTCATCATCCTCTGCCCGAATCACACCGGCGCCGGACACTTTGCCGCGATCAACACCAGCGGCGCGTGGCGCACACCGTTCGGCGACGCGACGATCGACACAACTCTCGCGAACGCGCTCATAGCGAAGACGCGTCTTCTCGCAGAGGACGCACGCGCTCATGCGCGCGAGCATTCGCTCGAAGTGCAGCTCCCGTTTCTCCAACATCTCCTCGGCTCCGATTTCACGTTCGTCCCCATCTGCCTCGGCGCGCATCGCTTCGACTACGCGGAGGAAATCGGCAAGGCGATCGGCGAGGTGGTGAAAGAGAGCGACGACGCGATCGGCATCCTCGCCAGCTCCGACCTCAATCACTACGAAGACCAGCAGACGACGCTGAAGAAAGATCAGGCAGCGATCGATCAGGTGCTCGCGCGCGATCCCGCCGCGCTGTGGCGCGTGGTCGACGATCGCGACATCTCGATGTGCGGCTTCATCCCCACGACCACGATGCTCATCGCCGCCAACCACCTCGGCGCCACCCGCGCGGAGCTGTTGAAGCACGCCACCTCCGGCGACGTGAACGGCGACTACGGGCACGTTGTGGGATACGCTTCCATGCTCCTGTCGTGAGAATCGTCTTCGCCACCGCCGAAATCTCCCCGATCGCCAAGACGGGCGGTCTCGGCGACGTGTGCGGCTCGCTGCCCAAGGCGCTGACGAAGCTCGGCCACGACGTCGTGCTGTTCATGCCCTTCTACCGGCAGGCGCGGCACTGGTTCGAGAAGAACGGCGGCGGCGTGCACCAGATCATGCCCACCGTCACGATCGCGTGGGGCAACTGGGCGGCGGAGGCGACGTTCCTCCGCGCGACGCTTCCCGGCACCGACATCCCGCTGATCCTCGTCGCGAACGACTTCTTCTTCGAGCGCGATCACATCTACTCGGATGGTCCGGGCGGCTTTCACGACTACCTGCTGCGCTACACCTTCTTCTGCCGCGCCGTCATCCGCGGCTGCGAGCTCCTCGGCATCGCTCCCGACATCCTGCATTGCCACGACTGGCACACCGCGCTGCTCCCCGTCTATCTGCACTCGGGATTGCGCGCGAGTCCCGTGTTCGCGAAGACGCGCTCCGTCTTCACGATTCACAACCTGAACTATCAAGGTATCGCCGGACCCGACGCATTCGCGCTGACTGGATTGCATCAACGCTACTGGGCGCCGGACGCCCTCGAGCACTACGGCACGCTCAATCCGATGAAGGCGGGCATCCTGCTCTCCGATCGCGTGACCACCGTCTCGCCGGGTTACGCGCGCGAGATCATGACCTCGCAGCACGGCGCGGGACTGGATGGCGTCGTGCGCTATCGCTCGACGCGCGTGCACGGCATCCTGAACGGCATCGATGCCGACGAGTGGAATCCGCTCACCGACTCGTACATCGCCGCGAACTACGACGCCGATCTCCTGCTCGAGAAGACGAAGAACAAGCGCGCGCTCGTGAAGGAAGCCGGCTTCAAGTTCTCCGCGAAGCGCCCGCTCATCAGCGCGGTGTCGCGTCTCGTCTCGCAGAAAGGCTTTCAGTACCTCACGCCCGTCCTCAGCCGTCTCCTCCGCGCCGGCGCGCAGGTCGTCATCCTCGGCAGCGGCGAGAACGATCAGGAGCAGGCCTTCGAGCACATCGCGCGCGAGTACCCGGACAGTTGCCGCGCGTGGATCGGCTTCGACAACGCGCTCGCGCATCGCATCTACGCGGGCGCGGACATGCTGCTCATGCCGTCCGTGTACGAGCCGTGCGGACTCAACCAGATGTACGCGATGCGCTACGGCACGGTGCCGGTCGTGCGACTGACGGGCGGACTCGCAGACACGGTGATCCCTTTCGATGGCACCAACCTCGACGAGGCCACGGGCTTCGGCTTCGTGGCCGCGCATCCCGTCGAGCTCTACCTCGCCACGTGGGTCGGCATGCTCAACTACAAAGATCCCTCTGTTTGGAAGACGTTACGCGCGAACGGCATGGAGCGCGACTTCTCCTGGGATCGCTCCGCGCAGCTCTACGATCAGGTCTATCGTTTGGCTGCGGATATGCACTAAGTCCCTCCATGATCGAAGTCATTCTTGCTCTCGCAGCGGCACTCCTTCTGATCGGCAGCGGCAACGTGCGCCGTCCCGTTCCGGTGCCGGTCCGCACGAAGAAACGGTGAACAAGCGCACCGCGTACTTCGAGTGCTACGACGCCATCCGCGCCATCTGGAGCGATGAAGGCGGCGACGGCCTCGACGAGATCGCGCTCATGGCGACGATCAACTCCGTGCTCGCGAATCGCTTCCCGTATTTCTTCTGGACCGGCTTCTATCGCATGTGCGGCGAGCGACTCGTGATCGGTCCCTACATCGGCACGGTCGGCTGTCTGCAGATCGAGCTCGGACGCGGCGTGTGCGGCAAAGCCGCGCAGGAGCGCACGACGATCGTCGTGCCCGACGTCAACGCCTTTCCCGGACACATCGCGTGCGATCCGAACACGAAGTCGGAGATCGTGATCCCGGTCTTCGATGCGGACGATGTGCTGATCGGCGTCCTCGATGTGGATTCCGAGGAGCTGGCGGCGTTCGACGAGTTCGATCGGGAAGGGCTCGAGCGGATCGTGAAGCTCTTCAGCCGTTCAGCATCGTCAGAATCTCGCGAAGCTCTCGCTTGACGTCGCCCAGCGTTCGCTTCGTGTCTTCGGATTGCGGCGCGGCGACTGCAACGACAGGCGCAGGCGTCGCGACCTCCTCCAGCTTCTTCTTCGCACCCGCGATCGTGAAGCCGTCGCGGTAGAGCAGCTCCTTGATGCGCAGGATCGTGTCGACTTCGCTGCGCGTGTAGAGGCGCTGGCCGCCGCCGCTCTTGTTCGGCGAGAGTTGCGGGAACTCCGTCTCCCAGTAGCGCAGGACGTACGGCTGCAGATCGGCGAGCTTGCAGACTTCACCGATCTTGTAGAGCTTGTCCTCCATCAAACGGGATTATACGGAGCGGCCTCCACTTCGGGCTCGACGGCGCTGAACAATCCCACCGCCGCGCCGAACACCTCATCGACCGAGACGTCCGTCATGCACTTGTGATGGCCGAGGGGGCATTGGCGTTGGTAGCAGGGCTGGCAGGCCAGCGTGCTGCGCACCACGCGCGTCGCGCCGGGGATCACCGTGCGCTCCGGATCCGTCGGACCGAACACGGAGACCGAGGGGATCGCGAGCGCGGCGGCGACGTGGAGAGGACCGCTGTCGTTCGTGATCACGGCCGCGCAGTGCGACATCGCGGCCGCGAGCTCCAGCACGTCGCCGTCGTGGCCGATCATCGGCACGCCGTTGCACGTCGTGGCGATGCGCTCCGCCTGCTCGCGCTCGCGCGGACTCGTGAGCAGCACCACGTCGAAGCCTTCGAGGCGCAGGCGCTTGATCGTCTCGATGTAGCGCGAGTCGCCCCAGTGCTTCGCGCGTCCGTACAGACCGCCCGCGTGAATGCCGAAGACGGGACGATCGAGATGCACGCCGATGCTGAGCAGCTTGCGGCGTCCGCGCTCGCGGATCGCCGCGGGAAGTTTGATCGCGGGGATGTCGTCGACGACGCGCGGCGCGTTGAGCGCGGCGAGGAGCGCGGTGTAGTCGTCGAGCTGATGGCCGCGCGGATCGCGGCGGCGCACCGGATGCGTGAGGAGGATGCGGCGGAGATCGGTCGGATAGCCCCAGCGTTCATCGATGCCCGCCGCGAACGTCACCATCGCCGCGCGAAACGAGTTCGGAAGAATGATCGCGCGGCGGAAGTCGCGGTCGCGCAAGACGGCGATGCGGCGCCGCGTCGAGCGCGGCCACGGCAGCACCTGCTTGAAGACGCCGGTGGCCTCGAGGAGCGGCGCGACGTTCACCGGCGCCGCCACCGCGATCCCTCCCTC